>QENJ01000219.1 GCA_013374505.1 Candidatus Methanophagaceae archaeon | reverse complement strand
CCTCAAGACCGGCAATGCCGTACTACTAAAAGGTGGTTCGGAAGCGCACAATTCAAATGCTGCGTTATTTACGGTAGTAGCAGAAGCATCGGTAGGTGGTGAAATACCTGCGGGGTGGATCCAACTACTCGAAACGAGAGAGGACGTAAACGCGATGTTGAAACTGAGCGATTACATAGACCTTTTAGTCCCGCGCGGCAGCGAACATTTTGTTAAATATATACAGGCTAATACAAATATCATGGTTTTAGGGCATTCCGAAGGTGTATGCCATGTCTATGTGGACCGTGATTCTGACCTGGAGATGGCGGAGGCGATAAGTTACGATTCCAAAGTTCAATACCCTGCGGTGTGCAATGCTGCGGAGACACTGCTTGTGGATTCCGCAATTGCCTCTGATTTTCTACCACGGATCGCAGAGAAGTACCGAAACGCAGGCGTTGAACTCCGGGGCTGCCCCAAAACGCTGGAGGTTTTACGCAGCACGGAACAGTTAAAACCAGCATCAGAAGAAGATTGGCGCTCGGAATACAACGATTTGATTATCTCCATCAAAGTGGTTGACGGTGTTGACGCTGCTATTGACCACATCAACCAGTATGGGTCTGGGCATACCGACGCTATCGTCACATCGAACAAAGCTACAGCACTGAAATTCTTGCGGTTCGTGGATTCTTCATCTGTGATGCACAACGCCTCCACACGGTTCAGTGACGGGTTCCGGTACGGCAAGGGTGCCGAAGTGGGCATAAGCACGTACAAAGTGCATGCAAGAGGGCCCGTTGGACTGGAGGGCCTGATTATCTACAAATATCTGCTTCTCGGCACGGGGCAGATAGTGGCTCGGTACGTAGGTGCAGACGCAAAGGAGTTCACACATCGAGAATTGCAAAAGGATTTTTCTTTATCTTTATTGGAGTTATAACCTATTCTGAAATTTAGGTATACAATAGACTTGTTGCGAAATAACTTGGAAAAGCCCGGAGAACGGATATCCGTAAAAAGGAGCAATATGCACGGAGTAATGGACGCCTTAGAAGGCAGCATTTCATAGGATTTTATATCGCAACAAGTCTAATTAATCGTCCTACACAAAAGGATAAGGTGTCTAAATGCCAACAATACTTGGATTCCATGATTCGCCATTTGATTCTGGAGCGACTCTAATAAAAGATGGTGAGATTTTGGCAGCGATTCACGAAGAGCGTATTGCAAGAATAAAGCATTGCGGTGGTTTTCCATGGCGATCAATAATGGAAGTTTTAAGCATCTCGAATGTCGCTCCGAGCGAGATAGATGCAGTAGCATTAGGATTCACTCAACCGGATTTTATTGTCCAAGTATTACAAGGATTTTTCAAAAGCACGTCCGATCTCAATCCTCTTAAATCAAAAATCGACCGGTACAAGTTATATACCTTTGAAAAATACGAATCCGTTATTCATAAAAACTTTTTATTAGGTAAGATAGATACAACTTCGTCCAACATTCTATTACACCATACATTAAAGAAATTAGGCATAAAAAAAAAATTGAAAGAATTGATCATCACCTATGCCATGCATCTTCTGCATTCTATTCATCAGGTTTTGAAAAATGTTTGGTTATAACCGCAGATGCGAGAGGTGACGGAATATCTACTTCAGTAAATATTGCTGATAAAAATAGAATTCAAAGGGTGTCATCATCACCTGAAAGTGCTTCGATGGGGCATTATTATGGCGGGTACCGAGGTACTTGATTTTGGTTATGCAGATGGAGAAGGTAAAACAGAAGCACTTGCAGCATTTGGAAATTATTCGAACGCATACGAAAAATTACAATCCTACATTTCAGTGGATAACTTGGTATTAAAAGGAAGAATATCCCCATATCAAAGGCTTATTAGTGTCCCATTTTCTAAATCATTGAAAAGTTTTAAAAGAGAGGATATCGCTTTTGCTGCTCAAAAATTATTAGAAGAAACTTATTCGAACTTGATTACAAATGCAATCGAAGAAA
>QENJ01000218.1 GCA_013374505.1 Candidatus Methanophagaceae archaeon | reverse complement strand
AAACATCGTCGTTCAAAATGAGCTGCTCCTTGCCTATGGTCTCGGGTATGGCGCTTGCGCGGTTGGCTATCACCGGCAGGCAAAGGCTTTGAGCCTCAACGATCGGAACGCAGAATCCCTCATGTTCGCTACAGTTAAGGTAAAAATCACAACCGAGGTAATATGACAGGAGAATAGAGTCATTCACCTCTCGGACCCAGACAACCCGGTCTTCGAGCCCATAGCCGACAATCAACTCCTCGAGTTCTTTGTTATAGATACAAAGTTTATCATCTTCTACAATGATCTAACTCACAAAAAAACCCATTCCCCCTAATACACTCATGTTCTTGATTGAGTACCGAGGATTTATTGCTCCTGAAATTCTTCGCCTGCATCCTCTGAATTATGTCGAATACGATAAAGATGATGTACTTAAAGATTTGGTTTATCGTTTTAATATGGGCCAGGATTATGCCGTGATCGCGAGGAAGGCGTCATGAAGTCGGTGCTTTTACACGAGTCAATCACAAAGCACGACGCAATAGGGAACGACATCACCCACATGTATCAAATCCTGGGGCGGAAGCATGAGGTATTTGTGTATTGTAGCTACCTTTTGAATAAAAAAATGAAACGTATAGACAGGGAGGCACTGTTAGATCTCATCAGCAATGAAAACAATCTGCTTATTTATCATCACAGCAACTACTGGGAGGAGGGTGAAGAGATATTAAGCAGGGCATCGGCAAATTAACGATACCAACCGTAAGGCGGGAAAAATATCCCAAAACAGGAATTCTAAAGGAAGATTGAACGACAAAATTCCAGAATAAGCCCTTCATTTTGACTTTTTTCACCCTGCCTTCCGGGGAATAGCGCAATCTGCCCAAAACCTCGGCCTTGGACATCTTGCCCGACCGGAAATTTTTCAAAAAGTGTTGAAGTCCTTTCGAATCCGGTCTCCTCCTCAGGATACCGCGATAGGCGTTCATCACAAAATGCAGATCATGATACTTTAAGAAGTCATTGATATGATAACCGCCTCCTTTGAACTCAAATGGTTCTGGCTCTGGAATAGTGCCTATGCTAAAGGGATCAATTCCGGGAGAAGGAGCAGGTTGAGAGGCACGGTCAGCCTGATGAGCAGGACCATGTACCGTCTCCTCCCTTTCTTTCCTCCGTCTGACCTCAGCCCTGATCTTCTCCATCAGTTCATCCACATTGATTTCCGGAATATTTGTTTGTATCATCTTAACTCTAACCTCAAAATAATATCGAATTTTAACATGCCATTCTTATCGGCCTAAGGTCAAATGCCGACCCACAAGCGAGAATCAAACATAAGACCTTGAGGGGTTGGGGAAAAACCGGATGGCTTTATACAGCATTGTTCATGTCCGCTTCCACCATCATCCTGACAAGTTCCTCAAATTTTACTGTTGGTTCCCAGCCCAGTTTCTTTTTGCCTTTACTATAGTCTCCTATAAGCAGATGCACCTCTGCCGGACGATAAAAGATCTTGTCAATAACAACATAGTCTTTCCAGTCAAGACCAGCATAGCTGAAAGCCAGTTCAACAAATTCTTTAACAGAGTGGGTTTCATTAGTTGCAATTACAAAATCATCTGGTTCGTCCTGTTGAAGCATAAGCCACATGGCTTTTACATAATCACCAGCAAAACCCCAGTCTCTTCTTGCCTCCATGTTTCCAAGCTGTAATTCATTTTCAATACCTAATTTAATTCTTGCAACCGTACTAGTTGTTTTCCGGGTAACAAATTCAAAGCCCCGACGAGGAGATTCGTGATTAAACAATATTCCATTGCAGGCAAACAAGTCATAAGACTCACGATAATTTCTAGTCAAATCAAAACCAGCGACTTTAGATATTCCATATGGAGAACGAGGATGAAAGATAGTGTTCTCATTCTGGGGGCTTTCTTTAACCTTTCCAAACATCTCGCTGCTTGCTGCAAAGTAAAATTTGCAGTTTGGCGACTTTTCTTTTATTGCAGATAGGACAAAAAGTGT
>QENJ01000217.1 GCA_013374505.1 Candidatus Methanophagaceae archaeon | reverse complement strand
ATTCTGCGGGAAAAAGGATAGAAGCTTTGTGAAAGATATCAATATCATTTTTTCCTCACTTTCAGGACATCTTAAAATTCACTTGAAGCCCATATGAAACATATGAAACTATAGGGGTCACAGACAAAGAAGGAACTGATTTTTTACTACTAATGCAGGGATGTTACATTCTCGAAACTGATTTTTCAGTTCCTTCTTTGCCTGTACCCCCTATAATTTGTCCAAAAAATGGCTTTTTGGACAAAACTTTCTTTCCCGGGAAATACCTCTGTATTCTGTGTTCAAAGATATCTTTGCAATCATATGATGATAGCATGGCATATCTCAAGCAAATTCGTTAAAAAAGATTTGAACAATACGATATAAATGAGCTATACTTCTAGTAATAATGAAAGAGGAGGCAAAAGTATGAGTTCACAGTCTAAGTTAAGGCAAAGCCGAGAGCGGTGGAAGCTGAAAGCAAGCACTCGTGCAGACGACAACCGTTATCTTCGGAAAGAGCTTGCTCGTGTTAAAAATGAGCGAGAGCAGTTAAAAAAAAAGTCTAAAGAAGATAGAGAGAAGTTGAA
Source organism: Candidatus Methanophagaceae archaeon (assembly GCA_013374505.1). Lineage (GTDB taxonomy): Archaea > Halobacteriota > Syntropharchaeia > Alkanophagales > Methanospirareceae > QENJ01. The sequence goes on along the minus strand of QENJ01000217.1, from coordinate 1,445 downwards.
ACAAAGAGAACACTGGACCAATATTCCGGTCGTTGGCAGCAAGGCGGATATTGTTCTCATAGCTCTGCAACTCTTCCTTATAGCTCGTATCGGGTTCCGAGCAGTGTCCAGAGTTCTTGGAGTTTTGGGCAAACACTTTGGACTGACAAAAGCGCCGTGTCCTCAGACCATTATTAACTGGATCACCAGGTTGTCCATCACGCGTATCCAGCACATGACTCATTTGGTTGGGAGTCGGGTTGGCGGTGATCCCTTTTCCAACGATTTTATTTGGATAATCGACACCAGCATTGCACTTGGAGCAGGAAAGATTCTTGCTGTACTGGCGCTCAACGTGTGCCATCACCAATTAGGTAATGGAGCTCCATCACTGCAAAGCATTCACTGCATTGCTGTGTCTGTAGCTATATCGTGGACAGGTGACGCCATAGCCGATTTACTTCAGAAGGTGATCGCCGTCTCAGGACGACCCGTCGGTTTTATCAAGGACGGGGGATGCGACCTTGCGAAAGCTGTGAGAGTCTTAGGTGAACGTGGATTTCCCAGTCATAGCATTGACGATATATCTCATGTAATCGCCAACCTCTTGAAGCATGAATATGGAAATCATCCCTTGTTCGCTACCTTCATATCTGCCTGCGGGAAAACGTCTAAAAAACTCAAGCAAACAATTCTTGCTTGTCTTGCTCCCCCAAAGGTGTCAATCAAAGCCCGATTCATGAATCTTCATCGCCTCGTCATGTGGGCTGACCGATTGCTCAACCACTCTCCCGTGGGACGAGCTGCAAATGGATCGCTCATAGCAAAGTTGCGGGCAAGCCTTGATCAATTGCCGGCATGTAAAACCTTCATCAGCAGATTTCTCCGTGATGCCACACCGCTTCTTGAGTGTCAAAAAATCCTTAAAGTCAAGGGGCTTAGTAACAAAACCAGCAAAGAATGTGAAGCTCTCATTGAAGTGATCCCACCATCTTCGCCTGTGCGTATCGGATTCAAAAAGTGGAGCAAAAAACATCTGAAAATTGCTGAAACACTTGATGTAGCCAATACAGGTCTGCCGATCAGTTCTGACCTTATAGAGTCACTGTTTGGGGTTGCAAAACGACATGGGGCAGGTGAGACAAAGAACGCAAATCACATAGCCGCTCGTTTACCTGCCATGTGTGGCCAAGTGACAGAGGAAGATGCTCGAAGAGTTCTTGAGGTTAGTGTTGCCCAACAGAAAGAAGTCATGGGCTCACCCTCCTCACTGACTAAGCAAAGGCGGCAAGTTCTGCCCAATCCCGGGTGCCTTGATAACATGACACTCAGTGATACCAATCAAAATCTTGAGTTGATTCCAATATCTAAAAACCGGTCAAAAAGCTCGATAATTCTCAATATATCAGAATATTATACAAAAACAAATGACCCTGTGAACAGCCTGGAAAACAAAGGCATGGACC
>QENJ01000216.1 GCA_013374505.1 Candidatus Methanophagaceae archaeon | reverse complement strand
GGAATTACAAACTGGCTTGGAGACGCATCAACAGCTTATTATAACAATAGCGCCGCACAGAGTGGTGTTATATCTCATGACCAAAACTCATGGCTACAAACAACAGTTTCGGGACCCGGCACCGTAAGCTTCTACTGGAATATATCATCTGAGGAGCAGTTCGACTTTCTGGAGTTCTATATTGATGGTATAGGTCAGGATAGAATCAGCGGTAACGCGGATTGGCAGCAAAAGAGCTATCAAATAAGTTCGGGGTCACATAGGCTGAAGTGGCGATATGTAAAAGATGGCAGTACTAGCTTCGGGTCAGATTGCGGCTGGGTGGACAAAATCGAGTTTCTGAGTTAGTCTTCACTGTATCTTCATAAAATCCGATATTCAGATGAGCCCGACCTTCAAATACGGGATTACCCATCGCATCATTGCGTTTGTCAGGAGTTCAGTGTGTGTAATTCCTTCCGACATTGCAAGCGGACGCACTATTTGAAACCGGTCAAGTCTGATAAACGGGATATAATCATCACCCCCGCGCAAGGAGGACATTGTAACGTAATATTTCACCGTCCGCCGGCTCCGCACTAAAAGGCGTCACTTGTATCTTTGACCCTCTACCTGTGAGTACGCTATTTTTGTCTCCTGGTCGAAATAGACCGGCAATCGCGCTAAAGGTCGTACCTGTTGCCAGTCGGACATACGATGCCCGTACAATGCAAGCTCGTTTCTTCCCTGCGGGATTATCTTTTGCTTAGCAGATTCGGCTGCCGGCAGGCACTTCTTTATCGGGGTGCAATAAAATCGGTTTGCCGTTTACTTCTACAGCCAAAATCATGCCCTGGCTTTCTACACCCATTAGCTTTGCCGGTTTCAGATTCAAAAGAACTGGGACGAGTGCGCCAATCAAATCCTCTGGATTATACTCTTCCGCAATGCCGGCAACCACCTGTCTCGTTTCAGTCCCGAAACCCACATCGAGCTTGATCAGCTTTTTGCTGCCCTCTATCAGTTCTGCATTCTCTATCTTTCCCATTCGCAGGTCGAGTTTTGTAAACTCGGCTATGTCTATTGTCTCTTTATTTCCCATGATTTATCCTCATATCGCAACGAAAGCAGTGACGCTAATAACATGTTACCGCTTTGTATTATCCCAGCTTACCCGCATCTTCTCTCACTTGCATTCTTACACGCTTATGTATCTTTATTATCTCGTCTCGCCCTCTTTCGTCGGCACGCTCGACATTATGGTAATAGGGCAGAGAAATCTTCTGTTTCTGGATTAAGTTCCTTATGTCATCAGTAATGCAGTTATCCGGTATATCCTCGGGATTCGTTCCAAAACAACCACGGTTATCTTCCCATTCGGTTACCACTTCCATCACCTCTTCTTTACCGCCACGGTCAAAAGCAGCGCATAAAATCTGAAGAAACCTCATATCAACAGATGCGAGCCCTACATTGGCATAAGGCACTGCATATTCGTTACCATTAAAAACGACCGCTACCCCGTCATGTGTTGCAACCTCATTCAGCATCTTATAATCGGTAATGCTATCGCCAACCGCGATCACATCGCTCAGTGCCTCGCCCTTCTCTTTCGCTATTGCCCGCACTGCCTCCGCTTTCCGTTCTCCGCCTATTACCTTCGTCCCGAATACGTCAAAGCCATAAGAATGAAGTTGACGGAAAAAGAAGTCATCCAGACGATTCGCTATCAATTGCGGCTCGTCCACGTGTGAATAAAGCTCGATTACCTCTTCTTCGGCTTGTTTTATCAAAGAAAAGAAAGCGTCCTTATCCTGTACTCGTATATCCCGCTTCTTCTTTTCTAGGTCCAACTCCGTGCAGATAATGTTTCGGGGTTCAATTCCAAGCTTACGACCTATATTGTAAGCGTGATGTTCGTAACTCGTGGAGATGATGTAAATGTCCCAATATTCAGCCCGTAAGAATTCCGACAGGTAGTCCGCCCCTTCTACTAGTTTCGCGCCTTCTGATACCGTTCTTATATCTTCTTCTGTTAT
>QENJ01000215.1 GCA_013374505.1 Candidatus Methanophagaceae archaeon | reverse complement strand
CCTCTCTTTATCTGCCATACCCCCACCGCTATAAAGACTATGGCGATTGCAAACCATACCAAACACCATTCTGGTGCCAATATACCATCTGATATATGCATTCCTTTTTTTTCACCTGAAAGGAGACAACGGTGAGGGGGTATTTAAGGTTTTCTATTTTTCAAAAAAAGGTTATAAGTGTTACCCTTAGAATTAAGAATGAATTATTAACGAGGGATGAAATGGCGAAAAAGATAATGGTGCAGGGCACGGGGTCTGGCGTGGGCAAAAGTATAATTGTAGCTGCGCTTTGCCGCATATTTACCCAAGACGGCTATACGGTCGCACCCTTCAAATCGCAGAACATGGCTCTTAACTCTTATGTCACTGCAGATGGTCTTGAAATAGGGCGTGCACAAGCGTTTCAAGCGTTCGCCGCTTCTAAAGAGCCGACCGTGGAGATGAACCCTATCTTGTTGAAGCCAACAAGCGATACCGGCGCCCAGATCATCGTACGTGGCAAGCCAATAGGCAATATGATGGCAAAGGAATATCACGACTACAAGCCAAAAGCATTGGCGCTCATAAAGGACTGCTTTGAGCAACTCGAACGTGGAAACGACATCGTGGTGATAGAAGGTGCTGGCAGCCCAGCGGAAATAAACCTCCGTGCGAACGATATTGTAAACATGCGCATCGCAAAACTTTTAGATGCGCCCGTGCTGCTTATCGGCGATATAGACAAAGGCGGCGTCTTCGCCTGGATCGTTGGCACACTCGAACTGCTTGAGGCAGAAGAGCAAGAGTTGGTAAAGGGTATTCTGATAAACAAGTTCCGTGGGGATCTGGATATACTCAAGCCAGGGCTGGAGTTTCTTGTGAAGAGAGTCAATAAACCGGTGATAGGTGTTATCCCGTATTTTCAGGATATCTGGGTACAGGAAGAGGACTCGCTATCACTGGAAAAAAGGAAGATAAGTTTGCCGGTAGAGGGAAAAGAGATAACGATAGAAGTCGTCCCAATGCCGCATATATCAAATTTCACGGACTTTGATGCTTTAGAAGCAGAGGATGACGTTTCGCTACGATATGTAGGCAAGGGCGAAAAAATAGGCGAGCCGGATGTGATCATTATACCGGGCTCGAAGAATACGATAGGTGACCTGCGGTATCTTAAAAACAGCGGATATGCGTCTGAGATAGTGGATAGAGCGATGAGCGGGAAGTGTGTTATTTTTGGAATCTGTGGAGGTTATCAAATGCTATGTAATACCTTAATAGACCCTGAAGGTGTGGAATCAAAACTTAGAGAGATTGATGGACTTGGCTTGCTGCCTGCTACAACCATATTTGAAGGCCATGCACGGAAAATGACGAATCAAGTGCGTGCGATAGCGGATTTGGAATTCTACAAAGGGGAGATACAGGGCTATGAAATACACATGGGCAGGACTTATTTCTCTAATGGGTATATTAAAAAGGGATTTACGATAATCGAGCGTTCTGGGAAGCGGGTTATGGACGACAATAGTGGCGCTGTTTCTAATAATGTCATAGGAACTTATATACACGGGATATTTGACAACAATGGGTTCAGACGGGCTTTTATAAACCATATAAGGCAGAAAAAAGGGTTGTCGCCGTTGGATATAAACGAGAACAAAAGCGAAGACAAATATAAGAGCGGGGTTGACTGGGATGTGGAATACAATAATTTAGCAAAGCTTGTGCGGAGAAGTATTGATATGGGTAAGGTATATGAAATCATGCGATTGTAACTATTTGCAGCGTTATCACTGATAGCGGAAATCATGAACATGGAAAAGACTACGCTTGAAAGGTTCGAGATGTTAAAATAAAAGGTGGGAAATAAATTACACGACACTGATTCACACAGATTAACGCAGATAAAACTAAATCTGTGCATTCTTGTGGTTACAAAAAGGTTAGCGATTTAAATCTTTCAAAACTCTCACTCTTAGCTTTGCCAGATCTTCTTTTATATCCACTTTGAGACCCATTCCCTCGAATATGTCCTCAAGCTCGGTT
>QENJ01000214.1 GCA_013374505.1 Candidatus Methanophagaceae archaeon | reverse complement strand
CCAGTTATATGTTGCCCTTGATTTAGGATGTATTGACAAAAACGCATTCACTATCGGTTATGCCCTGGCCGATGAAACAAGCCGTCTGTTAACCAATTTCATGAAATATCTGCGGAAAAAATAGTCTGAGAGTCGTGAGTCAAGAGTCTGAGAGTCAAGGGTCGTGACTCAACACCATCTGACTCTTCGACTCACGACTTTTCCTAACTCAATCAGGAGAAAATGAATGTTTAAAGACAAAACACTTCTTATTACCGGCGGCACCGGTTCCTTCGGAAATGCCGTACTAAAGAGATTTTTAAAGTCCGATTTAAAAGAAATCCGCATATTTTCTCGTGACGAAAAGAAACAGGATGATATGCGGAATGCGTACCGCAATGAGAAGCTGAAGTTTTATATTGGGGATGTAAGAGATTATGACAGTGTATATTGCGCTATGCATCGGGTTGATTATGTGTTTTATGCTGCTGCCCTGAATGCGGCAATAGGTCAAGGTGGAACTCTGAGCCACGAATTTCACGAATTGGCACGAATATAAAAGAAAAATTAGCCGCCCCGGTTAAATAAAGGCAACAGAGATTTAACAGGGTAAACAAAAAGGCGCCCCTGTTAAATAAAGAAGTAACGATTTAACTGGGCAAGCAAAAGGCGCAAAGATGAAAAGAAAAATTAGCCGTGGCGACAAGCTGTTTTTTTGTTAACTTCTCAATGACCTGAGGTGGAGTCATCGTATAACTCTTTAAGATGTAAGGCCATTTTAAAAAGCGCTTTTTTGTTTTATCTGCGTGTATCTGCGGCTAATAAACAAATAAACGGTGAGTTTTATGACTAAAGATGAGATTGTGATAGTATAAAAAAATTTATAGAAGAATACAATGATAGTACAGAAAAACCATTCACTAAGGTTAAACATCTTTTAGGTATTGTTGAGAGTGGAATGCCTGATCTTGGGCAGCGTCATCGCGACTATCTGATAAAAAAAATAAAAAAGGTCGACAAATGAAAGCTATTTTAGATACCGGCCCATGGGTTGCATTAATAGACAAAAGTGAATCAAAACATGATATTTGTGTACGATGGCTCAAGAATTTTTCCGGAAAATTATATTCTACCGAATCTGTTTTAACAGAAGTTCTTTACCTTTTAAACTTCTCAGTAAAAGCGCAAACAGCAGCTATTGATTTTGTTCTAAAATCTGTAGTTGAAATAATTCCGGGTCAACCGGAACTGGTGTGGTAAATCATCCCCCTTTTGTCAATTATTCGTTGTTTTACAGGTAGTTATGCCAATATTAAATATTGACATTTTTTTACTCTTTATACCTTTATTAACCCGTTGATATATTAGCAATGTTTTGCGTAACAAGTTGATTTTATTCACCACACTGATTCCGGTTGACGGGTTTGGGCATCACACAAATTCCGGTTGAGCCATAATTCCCTCCAGTGTTGAGAGTATGAAAAAAAGTAAAAATTCTAATGAAAAAGTATTCAGATCTGCCCATGGATTACGCTGATGCAACAATTGTATGTCTTGCAATGGATACAGGGATATACAATATTATTACATTGGATCAAAAAGATTTCAATATTTACAAATTCAAAAAAAAGCAGTCATTTGTCATTATGCCTTGAGACCTTTAAATTTTGTAACTACTCAGGTGGATAGGTTGAAGGCTGAAGGTAGTTAGGCTGAAGATTGTAAGTTAAAGTTAATTAGTGCCAGAACGAAAACCCTGAAATACGGTGTTTCCGTTCAGGCACTATATATAGAGAAAACGTAGATAATCTGCCTGACTGTTGCATGCGCAACCTTCAGCAATATTCGACATTGAAGACACCGCCGCTCTACGAATCTGATCTTTAAGGCCAAAGTTTTTTCTAAACTCTTCCGACTCATTAGTCATCTGGTAAATAACCTTAACCAACTCCCTTTCCTTCTGCCACCCAACAATATCCTCAAATCTCCGAATCTTCTTTTTCTCTACCCTCTTTACCCCGTGAAATTCACAAGAGTGACAAGCGAAGTTTACCC
>QENJ01000213.1 GCA_013374505.1 Candidatus Methanophagaceae archaeon | reverse complement strand
CAATGTTTGTTCAGCGCTTAGTGAGTGAATGCAGGGAACAGCTTTCAGTAGTGTATCCTTTGTCTGCGCAGGAAATGGAGTTTCTCGACCGCATTCTTACCAAAGGGCAAATAGAGCCGTCATTGTTAACAACAGATACAGAGGTGCAGGATCGCATTACTCGGAACCCGATGTTGCTCTGGAAGGCTGTGAACGTCCGTAGACACTTCGGTATCGGAGGATGACCAGACAATGAGTATTGGGCGAGTCAGGTATTGGACGTCGGGAAATATAAAAAGACGGTTGCGGCTCGTAGTTTGCTCTGTTTCTGAAGATTTCGCAACCCGCAGTCAGTTCAGCGGTTAAACGCTTAAGAGCAATTGGTTATACGCCACAATTACTCGTTAAAAGCTTAACAGTAACTTATAAACTATGTAACGTCCCTAAAGTCCGACAAACACACAAAAGACGGGGTCATAATTGATGCTTTCTTGCCTGATATCTCAGACGTAATAGATGAAGTAATTGAATGCTTGTAATGCATGGATTATCCCCTATTACGGCGTTCCACTTTACGGTCACCGATTCTGATTTTAATTCACAATTCAAGCTTTGACACCGATTCTGATTCAGCCAGGAGGAAGGCATGTCATTGATATTGCCGGCCCATTCCCTCAACGAAAAAGGAAATAGATGCGCCATGGTTCCGGGTAAAGGCATCGGTTACCCGACGCCCTCCCCACAGTCCCGTACTTGAAGAATTCCACTCATACGGTTCTTCAGTATACAAACGCACTCGGCTTTACCGATCAGCGGATGTATAACCAGAAAGGCGGTCTGGATAGAAATACGGCGCTCGCAACCCTCGACTGCCAGAATCACTGTTGACTTTCTTTCATTAACGCCTCGCTGCACGCAGCTACTACGTGTCGGTCGTGTTATCCCGCAGTGTAAAATTCACGTTTCCGTAAGCCTCCGTTTTCATCCCGGACGGTCGGATTTCCCGAGTCCGGTTGGTGACCATAGCTTTCCCCATGAGCCTTCCCTGATGACGCCGAAACTTAAGTGCTGACTCACATACACCCCTTGCGTTATCGGTTTACTCATAGCTCGACATTTAATGGCGGTAACCAGCTTATTCGGTTCTGAGTCCGAGGCTGTGCCACTTCGATGCCCGCTATGTGCCAAGAGCCCCTTTGCCCGCTCAAGGTGTTACCTCTTACGGCGAGACGTCTAGCGTCCCGTCAGAGGGAGTTACTCCTCCTTCATCGCTCATACTGGCTCATGCGCCAGACCAAAACCCTCTCCCCGGCTTCGCTCGTCGCTATTCCGGTTAGTCTTCGCAGGTTGCTGTCAGCCCCTGCTGGGAGATGGCCCTTCCCAACGTTATCTCCGTAATCTTTGTAAAGGTGCTTGTACCCATACCCCGCGGTGTTTCCCTGGTGCACTCAACCGTTTCTTCCCAGAAAACATCGGCCTCACGTCAAGCCTGACACGTTCGGCACACACAAACAATCCCAGTAATGCAATTTCAACTGGGAGCACTTTTCCGAGGCTGCAGTAATTCCTTAATGTTCAGGCTCCCTTACTCACTAGGCCCCCCGATTGCACCCACCGCTATACCCACTTTATGTGAGCATAGGGCGGCCGGGCCGTTTACACCACGCAATGGACAGACGATTACTCGCCCGAACTGTGGTATCGCTACGTGTCCGAACCGGTCAATTGACACGATGGGACTTTCACCCACTAGATTACGGCCTTGTTGGCCGCTCCCCAGGCTCCCATACTCGCTAGGCCCCCAGGTTGCACCCACCGGTGTACAATACAGGGCAGCCGGGCCGTTTACACCACGCAATGAACGTGTGGTTACCCAACACGAACTGTGGTATTGCTACGTGTCCGACACGAGCAACTGACACGATTGGACTTTCACTAACTAGATTATGGCCTTGTCGGCCGCTACCACACCCCGTTTGGCGCATAACTATGCTGTCCTAATACACACTCTGCTCAAGTCGCGGTGACACGGTTTGTGGGTTCAGAGTCCCTCCCGTGTTTCCCT
>QENJ01000212.1 GCA_013374505.1 Candidatus Methanophagaceae archaeon | reverse complement strand
TATTCTTTGAAGCTTGCGAGCATGTTAGGTAAATATTTACGAAATGAATAGGCCGTATCCATCAGTATTCGCTCGAACGGCTGCAAACCTGTTTTTTTATACGTGTACCACAGCGCATCGCAGATAAATAGGTCGGTTTCTATATCCATAGTCTCCCACTTCAGGTCTATTGCTCGCAGTAAAGGGTCTATCGCATCTTCGCCGAATTCCGCGATATTCTGTGCTATTTCTTTACGCTCCGCCGGCGACTGTTCGTATAGCAGTCGCTCTACTAATGACTCGAGTTTTGTTAGTCTCATGTGTAGTAACATACCACTTCCTGTGTATTTAAGTTGTCCTATGTGACAGGTATTGTATCCATTTTGCGACCATGAAGGCACCGATTAAGACGGTTTATAGCGATTTAAAAGAGTATCCCAGCGCGTGAATCTGTAAAATCCGTGTCTATAATGTGTTGCGTATCAAAATCACAGCCTTTTTATTTTTTTAAAAACAGGTTAAATTATGAGCAAGAAGTTTAAGAAGGTTAAAGGCAGAAGGGAAGAAAAAAATGTTAAAAATCAGATATGTGGTTGAGGATTGGATGGACAAGGAAACAGCACAAAGACTAATAGCAAGGCTACAGGGCGTGTAATAGTAGATACAGGCGAATAAGGCTTAGCAAAATCATGGTGAGGCATAGATTTTATATGACTCGAAAAGACGCGAAAGAGGAACTCGGAAAAGAGATAACCCGCTTGTTATACGAGACGGGGCTGATAAAAACGTGGTATCGTGATAAACCAGACGGCTGGCAGCTCGTTTCCGGATTGTGGAGCCCGTTCTACATACAATTGAGACCATTGCCTTCGTATCCGGAACTGTTCAGAAAGGTGGGCTATGCACTTGGTAAGATGGTTATAGAGGAATGCCCGGCGGTGAATAAAGTAGTAGGCGTAGCAATGACGGGAATACCTATTGCCTGTGCGATAACGTTACAGGACGGCATACCAGCATTATGGACAAGGAAAATAGAAGTGAGGTCTTTAGACGATTTCAAAGAGCACATTCAAGGTTATGGCGAGCATACGCTGGTAGAAGGCGAGTTTGAAACGGGGGACCGTATAGCGATTATTGATGACTTAGCGACAAAATTTAATTCTAAACTCGTGGCAATCGAGCAAATACGGCACGAAGCGAATAAGCGCGGGTTAAAAGTTGAATGTTCGGATGTGGTCGTTTTACTTGATAGAGAGCAAGGTGCGGTTGAAGCGGCATCGCGGTGTGGCATAGCATTTCATGCGCTCATACCGTTTAAATCGAAAGGGATTGGCTGGTTGAAGAATAGCTTATCCGATATAGAATATGCGGTCATCTCGGAATATCTACGAGACGAATCGAAATACCAGGATGCCGAGGTGCAAAAAGAGCTGTATGAGTTGTGTTCTTCAAAGCGTTTGTAAATCTGAACGAATCAGATTGACAAAAAAAAAAACGTAAACTTGTGACGGCGTTTTTGTAGGAAAAGTATTTAAGTGATGAATACAAATGGTATAATTAAAGATGGACTATAATATTTTGCTTGTGGATGACGAAAAGAATATACACAAGTTATTGCCACGTTTCTTAGCGAGAAGCGAGAAGCATTCGTTCACCGTGCACTCTGCCCTAAATGGCGAGTTGGGAGTTGAAATGTACAGCAAACTGGCAAACGAAGGTCAAAAGCTGGATCTCGTGCTGATGGACCTTAGAATGCCAGTGATGGATGGTGTTGAAGCAACCCGGCAGATAATTGAGAACGACCCAAATGCAAACATTTACCTGTTCACCGCCTACGCTAAAACCGGTATAGAACAAGATGCGCTCGCAGCGGGAGCAAAAGGGACAATAAGCAAAATCGCTGATTGGATCAAGACCGTGGAAGAGATCGTGAGTATTCAGGAATCTTCTTGACAAAGCCATTAAGTAAAAAGCAATAGTAGCGCGTAAAGGCAGGGCAAGGGCGAGAGTGTCCGTAAAAAACTCAGAGTATTTTTTGAACAGATAGCGAAAAATGAGAATGCAAA
>QENJ01000211.1 GCA_013374505.1 Candidatus Methanophagaceae archaeon | reverse complement strand
CCTGGCATTTATATCCTCTACTCCTGATAGGACTTCAGAAATCTTTTCAGGTTCTTCGTACAAATCGCGACCTGCAAGGAGTTCGTAACTGTCTGTCTGGTTTACAAGCTGTTTGAGGACATCCAAATGCGCCTTGACATCCTCACGATTGAAAAACAGAGATGCGCTTTGCTTCATCAATTTGATCAGGGAAGATGTTTGATCTATGGGTGTCAGCATACTCTCAGGTTGAGAAACAATGCTCGTGTAGATCAACACATTTGGAAGAAAATCCGGATAAAATTGATCCGGATAGACCAAATCCAAATCCAGGAATCGCTTGCCTCTTTTTCCATTTGTTGGTCCCTCAAGATAAGGCGCTATTTCCGGGTAGTGGTGGATCAGGACAGGGTCCAGAAAAAATTTCTTCCGAAAGGACAGGGCATCAACTCCATCTGCTGAGGACTTGAGCAAAATGGCATCGTCTGAGGTGTAGCGCCAGCCCTGGCGGACCATGCTGAGCGCCATGCTCGATTTGCCGCTGCCGGACTCCCCTAATAAAAGGCAGCCTGTCCCGTTCCTGATAAACCCCGCGGCATGAAGGTCGTACAAGTGAAAGCGAGAAAGAAGATGGATAAGGCCGATAAGAAAAAAATTACACTTTGATAAAAGAAGTTTTTCCCTAAAAGAGGAATGAAGAGTCAATAACCCGGTTCCCGCTTGAGGCTGTAACTGAAAAACGGATAGTCCGTCGGTAACGTAAACATAATTGTCCGCATCGAAGATCGACAAACCATAGCAGCAGATAGGCTCTGATGCCTGCTTCGGTACAGCCCATGGGATATCTGAAGTAGTGAATTTCAAATTGATGTGAACGGGATCATTCAGGCAACTTAGTTCAGTAAAGGGAAAGGGAGAGAAGAACCGCTCAATTTCATCTTCGATCCCTTTCCCTTCCCATCTGACCTGAATGGTTAATCCGTGTAAAGAGTAGAAACAAACACCTGCTTCAGTTATCCATCTTGCCACAGTTCTGTTTGCTCCCTTGTTATGATTACGGCACAAAGGTACCAAAGAAACCACCGGTAATCTTGGTTGCATCTCCGTGTTTTGTGAGCTTCGGCTCAACGAATATAAGTTTCTGCTCGTCAAAAGCCTTCTTCTCCACTTTTTCTTCCTCCTTTTTCTCCAACGCCTTTTTGATATCTCTCATAATTTGAACCTCCTTTTTCTTTATGAAATTTGGAGCAATTCCCGCTGTAAAACGACTTAACATATTCAGATCATTACCAATTTCCAAAGAGAGTTTACGACAAAAACTGTAACTACTTGATATTACAATAAAACTAGACTTACCAAAAAGCAAATAATATCAATATGTTAGACATTCGTTTCGTAAACTCATTTAGGCAAAATGCAGTAATTTCAACGGGTTAAGCTGTTTTACAGCGAGAATTGCTGTGAAATTTGTAAGAGTTTAAAGGGCTGTTACTTTATCGCACTGTTCCTAATAGGTCTACATAGAAACGAAATGGCACCCTCTCCTCTAAGCATATAGCAAAAACAACAATCGTATACTCATCTGGGCCTAGTGTTCCATCAGAATAACTACCGCTCGGTGGAAGTGGAAGAGTCCAAAGTACCCCTTCTCCTCCTGTCTCTGCGCCTGCATAGTCCTCTGGAGAGGTCTCTCCTCCTCTTGCTAATAGCAGTAAGTTTTCATTTGTCAAGGTACGGACTTTAACTGTAAGATCGGTAAGTGAGGTACAGCTTTTGTTGTGAAGCTCTGCTCCAAAACCGAAGAATGCAACAGACGTATCTGGACAACCACATGTGCAAGGTGGGTAATCTTCCGTGAAAGGTATCGTCAGGTAGGGCCCCGGAATAGGCTTGAAATCAACCATACCATTTACAATTTTCATAGCATTGAAAATTACCAGATCATTAGATCCTTCCACAGCATATACGTGATTATCATAGTAAAAAAGATCCCCGGATTGGGCACTATCTAAAGGATAGTAAGAAAGTTGAATCGGTTTGCTTGGATCGTGTACGTCAAATACGTAAATACCAGGATCTCCTG
>QENJ01000210.1 GCA_013374505.1 Candidatus Methanophagaceae archaeon | reverse complement strand
TATATCTGTGGATACAAAGAAAAGAGAACTTGTTGGAAACTTTAAAAACTCTGGCAAAACATGGAGAAAGAAAGGAGAAGCAAAAGAAGTCAATACTTATGACTTTCTCTCACAGGCAATTGGGGTAGGAATTCCCTATGGTGCCTATGACATTTATAGAAATGAAGGATTCGTGAATGTTTGCATTAGCCGTGATACTTCTGAATTTGCGGTCGAAAGCATCCGGCAATGGTGGCATATATTGGGAAAAAAACACTATCCGGACGCTAAAGGGTTGTTGATCTGTGCAGATGGTGGTGGAAGTAATGGAAGTCGTAGGAGCGGTTGGAAATTCTTTTTACAGGAATTGGCAGATCAAATAGAGATACCAATATCTGTTTGTCATTTTCCACCTGGGACAAGTAAATGGAACAAGATAGAGCATCGTATGTTCTCGTTCATAAGCATGAATTGGAAAGGAGAGCCACTTGTTACTTATGAAACAAGTATCAAACTTATTAGCGCAACTACGACAAAGAAAGGTCTCAAAGTGGTTGCCCGTCTTGATAAGAGAAAATATGAAGGTGGGATAGTGTTCTCTGGCGATGATATGGCAAAACTGAATATAAAAACGCATACGCTACATCCTAAATGGAATTATTCTATTCTACCGCGAAAGGATTTTGTATCTACGAAGATTCAATTCTTCTGCTATCGTGTATGTCGATTTATTCGTCCATTTTAAAAAAAATCATTGGGTCGCCTCGGGTATTCTCGTCCATAATAGCCTCAATATCTGCCACAATTTTGGGATTTTTGATCTCAATCTTCTTTCGACCACCGCCTGATTTTCGAATTCTTTTTGTTTGTCCCAAATTCTCCAAATTCTCAAGTTCCTGTCTGTATCCCTTTCCTTATTGTCGTAATGGACATGCCGCTGATTCTTGCGACAGTTGAGATTCCTCCCCAGCCTAAGTCAAGTGCTTTAGCTGCAGCCAATTTACGTTTTAACGATTCGTCTGCTAGTGCCAAAACTTTTAGCCAATTTTTATGTTGTTCTATATCCTCCATGATGATATAATATAGACTTTCAGTTAATAAAATTGCCGACTTATTTCTTGGCAAGCCCTAAGCATGTTTCCGACCTTTTTCGGGGAGAGGTATGCACCCGGGAGTGTTTCTGAAAGGAAGGACATGGCATAATACGTCTGCAGGTTTTTTATCGGGGTATTGTAGAGTAGCCGGAAGACGGGAAATAAAAACAGTTCTTTCCATTTATCTGGGTAAATGCCCTTGAGGCTCTCTTTAATGTCCTCATTCAGGTCTAATACAAAATTCGCTGCACCAAACTCTTTAACGGATACATTGTCTATGCTCTCTATCAGTCGCTCTTTCTTGGGTTTTACCAACCCATCTTGGGTGATTGTTCCCAGAAACTTCTCTGTAATCTTTCTCGCTCTTTTCTTCTCTTTGTCCCATACACTTGTAACTTTATAGAGGTAGAAATTGTTCCCTATCTTTCTTACCTCCGTCCCCTTCCTCTTTTGCTTAAGGACTCAATCCGGATATGTCATATTACGTATACAGTATCTCCGAATACTTTTCTGTGATATAGACAAAAGAAGTTATTTTTAACGTTCTTGTTAAATATAATGAACATTTTAAGCACATAAACCCTACGGAGCCCGGATAGTCAGCGAATTATGCAGCAGAAAAGAGCAAAAAACAGCAAAAAGTCCGCATTAACAGCCCTGATGTACGCTAACAGCCGCTATATAGCCAAATCTTCCAATTAGCTCCTCATAAATCTTGTCTGGTGGTGGACCTTTATCGTCCAAAATATCCTTCTCTCGGAGGAGCGCAATCACCGCAAATACCGCTGTTTTGATTATGCGCCTCCTGAACAGGATATTAACAAATCTCCTGAACGGAACACGCCCCTTGAAGAACTGCCATACATTGTACAGCATGCACTCAAATACGAAGAGTGCGAACCGTATCACAGGTATTGACGATTTTGTCCTGATTCTGACCTCATCCTGCACTCTGAAAGTGGTCTCTATCCCCCATCTCTTCTTATAAT
>QENJ01000209.1 GCA_013374505.1 Candidatus Methanophagaceae archaeon | reverse complement strand
CAAGTATTTCTTTGTTTTGCAAATAATTTTTCCCCATTTTGATGCGCAGCTTATTGATTTTCATTTTATCAATCAATTGACACAGATCACTTATTCTTTGTTTATTATCTAAAGGGATTGTGGCTCCATAGCAAACATTGCCGGTATAGAAATCATTGGGAAAATATTGGGTTATATATTTGTGTTGTTGTTTGCCTAAAGCATCTAATATGGCAGTCTCAATGGCGCAAATTGCAGAATTATGCTCTTTGCTGTTGGAAAGACTGTCAGTAAAACCTAAAACCTGTGAAATATCACTTAACTTCCATGGAAAGTTATTTTTTTCTACAAAACGTTTAATTGTTTTGGCAGCGTTTTCTTGAGTTTCTCCTGTTACGTATGAACGAGGCGCGCCTTCTCCATAGCCTTTAATTTTCCCCTGTTCGGCTATGACTTCAGCCACTATGTTCTTTACTGATGATCTTTTTCTTAAAGAATGAGTAAAATCGGCTGAAAAAGGCAGTAATACCTGATAAACATTGACTTTGTTTATTTGCATTGATTTATATTTATATTGGGAAACGTCAGCGTAAATGTAGCCCCTTCATCAACCTTGCTTTTTACTTCGATGGTTCCGCCGTGATCCTGCATGTTTTTATTGGCAATAAACAGGCCCAATCCCGTACCGTTGTGCATACTACTTTTATGCCTGGTGGTAAAATAGGGGTCAAATACCTTGTCAATTATAGACTGAGCTATTCCAGTGCCATTATCTTTGATTTCTATCTGAACAGCCTCACCTTTTCCACTTTCCATAATTGTTTTTGTTGTTAATTCGATTCTTCCTCTATCTGGAGTAAAATCTATAGCATTTGAAAGCAGGTTTAACATAACCTGTTTTATCTTTTCCGAGTCCATCCATACCTGCCCTATATTAGGGTCATAATTACGAACAATATTAATATGTTTTGAATTGCTTTGGGGCGAAGTAAGAAGAATCATTTTATCTATCAATTCATTAATATCGTTTAACTCAAAGTGTGATTCTCTTGTTTTAACCAGGTCCATAAGCTCGGCAATGAGATTATTTATCCTTGCCATTTCCTCCATTGCAATATCATAAAATTCGGTTCTGAATTCTTCATCGTCATATTTTTGGGGCAGCATCTGGATAAATGTCCCTATGGCGGTCATTGGGTTTTTAATCTCATGAGCCAGTCTTGCCGCCATATTGCCAAGGAAGGAAAGCTTTTCAGCCCTGCTCAAAAGGGCTTGGGATCTTTTCAGCTCCTCCATCTGCTCGCTGAGCCTATTATATAGTTTTGCGTTTTCTATAGCGATGGCAATCTGTGGGGCAAAGATTTCCAGGGTTTCCCTTGTTTCCCTTGGAATTCCATCTCCATCCACAGCATCTGTTGCAATGATTCCAATTACCCTGGATCTCGTTATAAGAGGAACAACGAATGCAGAGGTGGGATTAGCGCTCTTTAAGACGATATTTTCCTTTCTCAGGGTTGAATTTTTTATGTCGGGAATATACTCGGACTGTCCTGTGCTGACCACCCTTGCCATTATGTTGCTCAAGCGATCCATGGCAACCGTATAGTTTCTGATCTCTTTCGGGACTTCGCTATCAAAACCCATTCCATGCATATATTGAAGGCATCCTTTCTCATCATTTACAAGCATGATTATGGCCCGGTGTATTTCACATACATTTGATAAAATATTCATGATCAGGGTCAAAAGCTGTTTTAAGTCAAGTATGGAGAGAATTGCCTTCCCTGTATCCTGTATGGCCAAAAGCTGTTTGATTTTACAATTAAGCTCGGCATTCAAGCGGTTGACTTCGTCATATTTTTGTTCAATGGTTTCCTTGGCTTTTTCTGTCTCCTTAATCGTTTCCAGCAAAATTGACCTGGTCGCAAAAAACCTTGATAAAATGCCATAAAACCAACTTTTGTAAGGCCATTGCGTATGGTATTCACAATAAGGCGCTCCTTCAAAATAACAGCATTTTTCTATCAGGGTAAGGGGTGCTGTGCCCCATGTTAGAGGTATAAAGGAAAGAATCCCTTGATTATATAAACATATATCTTTGGATGCATT
>QENJ01000208.1 GCA_013374505.1 Candidatus Methanophagaceae archaeon | reverse complement strand
GACAATGTCCGGTATTATATGAATGATTCCACGTTTGGATGGCAATCCCAAAATAAGGGCTATTTCGTTTTTCCGCCTGGTAATGCAACAGGGCATAATGTAACAGATCTACCAGATACGTTTGGTTGGGATAATAGTGGATACGGTATGATGGACAATGTCCGGTGGTATCTGAATAATCAGGCTAGCGGAGACAATCTGATGAATTTCGGCGAGTGGCGAATTTTTAAGTGAATGCTAAACGAGATACCGGCAAAGAGTGCGTACGATAGCCTTGTAACTGTATTGTGTTTGTTTACCGTTGGCTGCAGAAAACGAGGGAGGTAGGATGAATATTCATCCTGGCTCCGCGGTAAACAAGTACGATGTTTTTTTTACCAATTCTATTTTTTGATAATAGTGTAGACTCTATTGCTATTAGTAAATGAATATTCCAGTGGATAAGCCAGTTCTGGTAACCTCCGCATCTTTATCATAAATTGCAAATCTCGTATCGGCAATACCCATTTTCTTCATCTCAAACCCCTTTTTATGATAGAATAGGACTAGAAAGTTTATATGGGGTTATGACTAATTATTAATGCAGAATAGAACAGAGGAGGAAATAACATGAATAAAGCAAAAAAGTTAGGGGTGTTGGCTCTGGCAGGATTAGTTATCCTGAGTGCTTTAGCTAGTGCCGCAGTTGCAAGCGAGCAAAAGGGCTATTACGTACGGGGGCCATCGGGAGAGCTTACTGAGAGGGTAGCAAATATAGATACGGATACGTCAGCAGGACAACCCTCGTGGAGGTTCCCGACATTTGAGGCAGAGACGCCACAGGACGGGGAACTTAATAAGGGATATAATATGATGGACGGTGTCCGGAAGTATATGGATTATTCCACGTATAGGTTGCAATCCCGAAATCGGAGCTATCTCATTTTCCCGCCTGGTAACGGTACAACAGGGCAGATACCAGAAAGACCTACAATACCTGGTTGGAGCTTTAATAACGAGAACAATGTGATTGGGAGTATCCCTAATACGTTTGGTTGGAACAATAATAACTAAAACCATTGGGTAAAGGATCTCAGCGACAATTAGAGATTCTCTAACCGTGAGTGAATGTATTGTATTTGTTTACCGTTAATGTTGCAGAAAGCAGAGAGGTAAGATAGACAGATTAAATTTTTATCCTAGCTCCGCGGTAAACAAGTACGATGATTTTTTTTACCGTGATTGTTTAGCTAACTACAAGATTGCACAGACTTCCACACAACCTTTCTTTCCCAAAGAAAGTTTGATTTTTGATAAAACTTTTTTCTAAAACGTTTTAGTGTTAATCTTGTGGTTTCTTACCCGCTGCTGTACAAGTACCTTTATTATTAGCGTAGACCATATTGCTATTAACAAATGAAGATTCCAGTTGATAAGCCAGTTCTGGTAACCTCCGCACTGCCTTATGTTAATGGTGAGTGCCACATAGGCCACCTCCGGACTTACGTCCCCGCAGACATCTACGTGCGGATGCTCCGAAAAATGGGCTACGATGTACGTTTTATTAGTGGTTCCGATACGCATGGGACGCCGATTGTACTGAGTGCAGAAGCGCAAGGCATCACACCTGAAAAGGTGGTCGAGAAGTATCACGAGCATTTCAAGCAGGTGTTCAAAACGCTGAAAGTTGATTTCGACTATTACGGGCAGACCGATTCAGAAAGCAACCATGTAAGAACGGAAGAAATAGTGAATAAGTTGATAGAGAAAGATTATGTCTATAAGAAAGTAGTAAAACAGGCGTATTGCAATACCTGTGGGCGGTACCTACCGGATCGGTACGTGGAGGGTAAATGCCTGCACTGCGGCGCTATTGCTCGAGGTGATGAGTGTGACCAGGGCTGTGGTAAGCATCTTGAACCAGGTGAGATAATAGAGCCGAAATGTAAGATTTGTGGAAACGATGCGGTCTTCAAGGAACAGGAGCAGTTCTTCTTTGCTCTTTCCACATTTGCCGAGTTCTTGTCTTCATATCTGGATAAACTGGGTGGTACGCTGAATGCTCGGAACTATGCACGGGAATGGGTAAAGAAAGAACTGCTGGATTGGTGCATAACGCGGAAT
>QENJ01000207.1 GCA_013374505.1 Candidatus Methanophagaceae archaeon | reverse complement strand
AATCTCTGGGATGATGAAGATTTCAAAAGGATTGTGAGTTAAAACCATAAAATTATAAGGGAAAACAGCGTAATTGTTACTATAGAGTACGAAAATTCATTTCGCGAATCATACCTTCGGATGACATGGTAAAACCTACGAATGTATAGTCCCATTATTTTTGATTATATAAAGACCTTTACTACTCTGCATCATCTTGCTACTTTTCATCCTTCTCACCATCTAAATAAAACCTTATCTCTCTAAGCAAATCAGAATTGATTGGAACGTACCTATCCTTATCTCTTTTGGATTGCACTATCTTTATCTTCTTATCCAAGAAGTCAATATCCCTTACCATTAAATTAGAAACTTCACTTATTCTTAATCCGCATTGCCACATGAGTTTTACCATTAAATAATTGCGAAAAGAATCTTTTGCCGCTAAATCCAATAGCCGCTTCGCTTCTTCCTCATTAAGATAATCCGGTAGTTTACACGTAGTTTTAGATAAGCGTGCATTTTATAAATAACTTCGCTTTTGCGCACCGAGAAGAAATAACGTTACAGGTTTCTTTAGAGAAGGGAGCTAAGGCGGATTTTTAGCACCCTAGCCCTATTCAGTATTGCACATTATTGAAATAATGCTAAAGTTTTTGAAAGCGATAAGGTAATAAGGTAAAGCGAGAACATTCAAAAAAAAATAACTCAATGTTGAAACTTTTTTTCGGATTCTATCAAAAAAAATTGTGTAGCATCAGAAATAAAACTGTACTGCATCGGAACGTTTTTGAGTAGTCTATGACTTGTAAGATAGTAATAGATGATGAAAACGGCATATAAAGGACCCAAGACATCGAGAGGAATAGAAAATAGGATAGCGACAGGAGATGGTAGAAAATCGTACATTAAACAAGTGAAAGAAGCGAAAGAAGCTGTTTTGGGGAAAAAGAATAAACAAGGAAGAAAGAAGAAATGACATACACAATAAAGATGTGTGCTATCAATGGCGGTACATTACATTCATGTTTAGATTGCAGATATGCACTGGATCCGATAGGCTGTCGGCTTTTTCGTAGTTATGCACGTGGTGGAATAGTATATCAAAAAATAGATAGAGATGTCGCTGAATTGGCTATAAAGGACTATTTAGGAGAAAGAAAGTGAGAGATTGGAATGAGTTACCTGCGAATGCACAAACAGTGGCAGTAATAGAGTCTTACATAGACTATCTTTAGAAAGAGTATGTCGAACTGAAAAATAAGACTAAGGAGGAACTAGCGAACTTATCCATATTGCTGGAAAAAATTGGTGATGGTGTCTAAAATGGTAGAATTACACTAATTCCGAAAACACTAATTGCATAATCAAGTTGTTTTGCTTTGGTTTTGGTAACCTCACTGTGTAGTCCCGAAATGTTTGACTAGATATACTCACATGATGTTAACCCCTGGAAAGCGAAAATATGGCCGGTTGTGCGAGCGGAAGGTGAAATACATTGTAATGCACAAAATACGGGATAATAGCACACGAGATATTTATGCCCGCATTTGTGCGGTCTATCGCACAAACACCACATCCTCATACGCAATCTCGTGCTGCACCAAATCCTTGCTTTGCATCCATTGCAGAACTTTATCGTACTTATTTTTTGGATATTGCTGTGGCGGGAGATATGTAGCAATCTTATACTCCTCGGCTATCTCTTCCGGAATACGAGTCTTTTCCACGAGCAGCAGTCGGTAATTCTCAGGGTTTGCGTTTATCCTTGACACCGCTTCACTGTACGCATCTAAAAACGTATCCACGCTATCGGGATGCTTTTCTATGTAGTCGCCACTGAATACTATAACGGTCTGCGATATGGTCCGGTTAAGCATAGCATCAGAGATTACCAGGTTAGCACCTTGATAAAGCGCATAACTCGCTAAAGGCTCTGGTAGCGTGGCTGCTCTACCTCATTGTCGAGCAACATCTGCATTCGTATCGGCACTTTCTTTACCTCTAGCTTCTGCAGTTGCACATCGCCACGTAAAGTATCAGTTATGTATTCTATGACCGTATTGCTTGAGATTGCTATTTCTCGGCCTTCTAAATCTTCGACTGTGCTTATGTTCGACTGTGAACCCGCAAT
>QENJ01000206.1 GCA_013374505.1 Candidatus Methanophagaceae archaeon | reverse complement strand
ACAGTTTTATTAGGATTCCCTTTTCGTACTGCAATCCTGGTTGGCCTTGCACTCAGTCAGGTTGGTGAGTTTTCTTTCATTTTATCCAAGACCGGTGTTGAACATGGTTTGCTTACCGGAAATATTTATCAGATGTTTCTGGCTTTTTCTGTGCTTAGCATGGCGGCGACACCATTCATTATCACCCTGGCGCCACGCCTGGCGGATATTATCCTGCTGTTGCCGCTGCCAAAAAGGTTAATATCGGGTTTTTATCCTGTTTCAGAGATAAAGGTTAAGAGTAAAAAAGACCACCTTATTATAATCGGCTTTGGAGTCAATGGTAGAAATGTAGCACGAGCCGCACGGCTATCAGGTATTCCCTATGCAGTCATCGAAATGAACCCTGAAACAGTAAGGAGCGAACAAGCACAGGGTGAACCGATTTATTATGGCGATTCAACCCAGGAGGTCGTGCTTCAGCACGCAAACATCAAAGATGCGAGAATTGTTGTAACTGCTATTAATGATCCCGCGGCAACCCGTAGAATTACCGAAATCATTCGGAGACTTAACCCGAAGGTTCACTTGATTGTACGGACCCGTTATTTCCAAGAGATGAAGCCTTTGTATGCATTAGGAGCCAACGAGGTCATTCCTGAAGAATTTGAGACATCAGTGGAGATTTTTACCCGGGTTTTGGCTAAGTATCTTATACCCAAGGGTAAAATTGAAGGACTCGTCGCTAAAATACGATCAGATGGTTACGAAATGTTTCGAAGTCTTTATAGAAAGTCGTTATCTGTATCAGATTTAAAATTTCAGCTTCCTGATGTGGAAATCAGCGCTTTGAAAGTTGCTGAAAGGTCACCTTTAGTTGGAAAAAGCATAGCCGAAATTAATCTAAGACAGAGATTTGGAGTTACTGTGCTGGCAATACGCAGGAATTCACAAATATTGTCCAATCCACACCCAGATACGCAATTTCTTTCTGATGATACTCTTGTTGTCCTCGGACTTCCCGAAAAGATTGCTAATCTGATGGGATTTATTAAATCATAGGTCTGGCGGCCCTTGTGCCGGTACATTATATTTTTTAGCACTCACATGCACTGAACAAATGAAAAATTGAATTTGGCTCCTTTACCGCCTTGACTTTGATAGTAATGAAGGGTGCGAAACTTGAGTAAACGGGAAATAGAGCTTGTATGGAATGGAAAAACCAATAACTTTTGAAATGAAAAACATCGGGGATAGGTTGTGAACATTCTCGACAAATTAGAGACAAATACTGCATTCTTCGGCAGGGATATCAGCCGGCCGCTCAACTACTTGAAGACTCGATTCTCTTCCGTGCAGGCCACGCAGGTATCACTTGAGAATGATATTGATCTGATCACAACGGAAGGTATCAGAATATGTTCAGCCCACCTGTTTCTTTCGGAGTTTGTGTAATGATAGAGAGAAAATCAATATTTACTCCTTGATGATATAAACTTATAAACTGAGGATGTCCCTTAATCCGTAGGAGTTTTTTTCATGTTGGTTTGGCCGGAGGAAACGGTATTCCCTGGTAGAAGAGATATGCCCAAATGGCATGGCGGATGGTCATAAGGGGATGATTCAATAAGAAAGCCGGGCGTTTGTTGGATGGTCGAACGTGAGATGATATGCCTGTCCTTACTCACAAACCTTCTGAATATTCTCCCACATTTGTAGCTCCAATATTCCCGCTTCCCCCATATCTCGCTTAGGATCATATAATTCTTGCCTTTTCATTAAAAATAATGTAATATTAATAAATTATTACAACAATCAAGAAATAACCTGTTAATATCAAATATCGCTGATTTATTTCTTAACATTTAATGGTTCGGCTTCAAAATTTTTACATTTTAACTGCGCGATGATTTTTTGATTGACGGATGTCAACCTGTGGTGGTATTTAATGATAAGAGACAAGCCATATTATAGCAAGAGACGAATTCATAATTTTATAGGATCTGGGAAGTTACATGTAACTGAATCCGCACGTAATTCAGCAAGAGATCTTTTTGGCTGGTCTCTTGAAGATATTGAGAAGGCACTTTTAGCTCTTTCTCAAAAAAGCTGTTATAAGTCGGAGCCTCGATTTAATAATCCAAGTATTT
>QENJ01000205.1 GCA_013374505.1 Candidatus Methanophagaceae archaeon | reverse complement strand
ATCTTCCGGCGGGTTCGTCACGCGACCAATACGCGAGAGTTGAAGCGTGTCGTTTAGCAGGATTGCCATCTTCGCTGCGCTTTTTTCTATCCAGGTCAAATCGGTTTCCACGTTCTTTTTATCGGCACGCTCTAAATCTTCTCGCAGTAAGCTGGCAAAGCCTTGAATACTAATTAGTGGTGCCCCGAGGTCGTGAGAGACGGTATAAGTAAATCGCTCCAGTTCTGTGTTCTTCACTTCAAGTTCCTTCATGAGGCGTTTTCGTTCCTCCTCCTCTCGCTTACTCTTTGTAACGTCCAGCTCCAATCCTATTATGCCTGTAACGTTACCATCTGCATCCTTGATTGGTACCTTGTCTAATCGTAAATGCAGTTCCGCCACTTCTATCTAGCTCTACTGTACCCCCAAGCTGTTCTACTAAAGCGATAACCATGTGCATGCCCAAAGATTCGGTATTCCGGAAATCCAGGTATTCGGGAAAGCCAATACTCGTATCGCTGACAATAAGTTCAACCTCATTTTCCTTGACTGGGTGCATGACTATGTTTATCACACCTCGCGTGCCTTCAGGGAACGCATGCTTAAGAGAATTAGAGACAAGCTCATTGGGATCAACCCGCAGGGTGTTGCGGTATTAACATCCAGAGAAACATCGTTAATTTTTGTCTCCAGTTTAATAGCCGCCTGACGAACGTTATACAGATCGAACAACTGAACGGTCAGGCCCTGGATATATTCATTAAAGTCAATTCTTGACATATCCTGGGATTGGTACAGTGTCTCATGCACGAGTGCCATTGAGTTGACACGACTCAGGCAATTCTTAAAAAGTGCCAGGGCTTCTTTATTCGTTATATGCCGCGATTGCAAGCGGAGTAAACTGGCTATTACTTGCATATTATTCTTTACACGATGATGAATTTCCTTCAATAACACTTCTTTTTCTTTCAGGGCTCTTTTTAGCTGCTCATCAGCAGTTATACGGACAATTGCGCATCCTATTTGGGTAGCTATCGTTTCAAGCGAGTTGCAAGCGAAAGATGGCACCTCGTCCTGAGTATGAGAAGCGATATTCAAACAGGCGATCACTTGCCCGTCATGACTCACTGGAATAATCACGATGGCACGCAAGCCTTCAAGCTCTTTAATCTCATCTAAGGACACACCCAATTTGCGATATTGTGACCCGATAAACCCCACCGCAATCCAGTCCTGAAACAGGCTGCATCAAGACAAAGTTGCAGCGTCTCTTCAAGCCCGGACGCATTGCTAAGTGCTAGTCCCAGATCGCGTTGTGTTCGTATCAAATCATCCATACGCTTCCGCTCGGTGATGTCGTGGAGTACCTCGACAACGGCTACCACATCCCCTCCGAGTTTCTGACTGGTGAGCAACTGACGATAAAATTGACTTGAGTACCATCTTTTAAGATGCCCGTTTCTTCCGCAGTCATTGCAACTCCGTTTACATACGTTTCTCGGCAATACAATCAGGACACGGCTCTTTCAGCCATTTGTATGTCTCGTAGCACTTTCTACCGCTAACCGTTCCGTACTGATTCACTGCGATTTCGTTTGCCCATGTGATAATCCGGTCTCTATCCAGAACAATAACGGCATCGCCGATGCCATCAAGAATCGCCCGTTGCTTCTCCTGCGCTTCTCTTAGCTTGCCAGTGCGCTCTTCTACCCGTTGTTCCAGAGTCTTGCTGTAAGCCTTCAGTTTATCCTCCAGTATCTGCCGCTTTTCGTTCAGGAAGGATGGCAACTACTGTGCCAACAATCACAAACATGAGTGCCCTCGTCATGTCCGCATCGATGTGTGTATCAAGCGGGCTTAGGACATGCGAAAATAACAACAGCAAAGCAAGCTGCAACCACTATGCCCTTGCGTGACCACCACAAACTCGCAAGAATGATGGGCACATAGAAGAAATGCGTAAAGATAATTTCAATTTTCAAAATAAAGTGGAAATAATAGGTTGCCAGCAGACAGAAGATCAGCAGGAAACCCATAACGGCGATTTTGTACGATTTCCCTATTTCTAATATCTTTTGGAGCATGTTATGCCGCCAGACTTTCTGGAGGACGTATAATAAGATAGAACTTCCTTATATTTAAATCTTTCTATTTAATCAGTATCTCCGAAA
>QENJ01000204.1 GCA_013374505.1 Candidatus Methanophagaceae archaeon | reverse complement strand
AGAGCATTCACAGCCCTTGAACAAGTTAGCCGAAGAATCCATACGAGAATCCCTTTAGAGCCACGATGAGTTTCAGATCAAACCGAAAAAGAGTTGGTGCAGTGAACCAGATACAATGGGGCCGCCGAGATTTGAACTCGGGACAACTCGGTCTTCAGCCGAGCGCTCTCCCAGTCTGAGCTACGGCCCCTCTATTATTAATAATATCACCACAGTTATTATATCTCTTTATTGTAAAATGGAAGAAGAGATAAAAAAGGCGATAGATTTTGTGGTATCGAGAAATGCGCGATATGCCGATCTCCGCATGGAACAGGGTTACGCAACGGTAATCGAGCTAAGAGACGACATCTTCCGCGAGATGAGCTATGGTATAGCACAGGGACTGGGCGCGAGAGTGCTGTATAACAACTCCTGGGGCTTCTCGTCCACAAATGATTTATCAAACCTGAAAGACACGTTTGAAGATGCTTTAAAGATCGGACGAGCGATTTCTCTATCAGACGCGAAGACAGAGACAATAAAACTCGCAGATGCGAATGCAATAACCGAGCATTTCAAGTTGAAACCGAAGATAAACCCCGCTGACATCAGCATAGACGAGAAGAAGAGCATGGTTAAAGCTGCGTATAAAGCAGCAAAGGAACATTCGCCGCTCATAAAAAGCGTTTCTATTTTGTATTTAGATGGCTATGAAGAGCAAATTTTTGCTAATTCCGAAGGCTGTTATATCGTGATGAAAACGCCCGCGATCTTTATGCGCGTGCATGCGGTTGCAAAGAAAGGAGACGTTCTGCAAGAGGGTAGAGAAACAATAGGCGCAGTAGCGGGTTTTGAGGTCATAGAAGCGGAGAATCCGGAAGTTATGGGTGTGAATGCTGCGGATAAGGCGATTAGATTGCTTGATGCCGGACTACCACCTGCGGGAGAGTTACCTGTGATAATGGACCCGAAACTCACGGGCGTGTTCATGCACGAAGCGCTGGGTCATGCCGCAGAAGCCGACCATGTCCTTTACGGCGAGTCAATATTGCAGGGTAAGTTAGACGAGGAGCTAGCTTATGACGGTTTGACGGTTGCTGACGATCCAACCATTGAGAACTCACATGGATATTACAAATATGATGATGAACGCATGCCATCTTCGAGGACAGAACTGATAAAAGACGGTTTTTTGGTCTCTTATTTACATACTCGGGAGACAGCGGGTAGATTAGATGCCATGCCGACCTCGAATGCACGTGCGGCTGATTTTTCGGAGATGCCGATAGTCAGGATGAGCAATACGGTCATTGAGGAAGGCGACAGTAATTTTGATGATATGCGTAAGGATATTTCGTATGGTATATATGCAAAAGGTATGCGAGGCGGTCAGGTAGATACGATACGAGGCGAATTTCAGTTCAGTGCCGAGGAAGCGTTCTTGATAGAAAAAGGCACGCTTACTAAGCGGCTGAAAAACGTTTCACTATCTGGTAGAACCTTAGATGTATTGAAGAACCTAGATGCCGTAGGAAATGATAAAGCGCGAGGGTCAATAGGATTCTGTGGTAAAGATGGCCAGGAGGCGCCGGTATCTGAATATGCACCGCATGTACGCGTGAAGCAGATACTGGTGGGTGGGGCTTCTTATTAGAGTAGAGCGAAAAATCGTGTAAGAATAGAAGAATGAGCGGTGGTAGCAGCATGGGTTTTATCTTCTCATTCAAACTCTTTTGCCCTTGCTCTTTTTGACACTTTACCTGGACAAAATTCTTATTTTCCCATTTTAAAGGGTTTAGCGAATTTTCGATTGAAATTTTGCCAATTTTCTTCTATATGAGCATATTTTCTCAACTTCACAGGGCTTTTTTTCCTCATTTTACGAATAGAGCTGTTATATCTCTTATTTTCGAGTGGAAAAGCACCAGAAAAGTTTTTATAGTGATCTGACCTATTTTATGGTTACAGTAAAGGGACATGGGCGAAGTGGAAGCGAATAGGGATAAGGTAACAAGGCATGATCTCCGTCATGATAGGCATACAGTCTCTCTACTAACAGACCATTTAGTGTTTTCGCCGAAATATCGCGAGAAGGTATTGGAGGGTGAAGTTGCTGAAGCGGCGGAGGCGATTATCAGGGAAACCTGTAAAGAGCTAGATATTGAGATTATAGACATGGCGATGAATTTGGATCA
>QENJ01000203.1 GCA_013374505.1 Candidatus Methanophagaceae archaeon | reverse complement strand
AAAAAGAGCTATGACCTGCTCAGGTGGTAGTTAGCTCTGAAGTTGTAATCACCTCTTCTAACTCCTACTCGGCTGTGTGTCCTCTTCTTTGTGTCAAGAGTCCAACCTCCATTACCCGTCTTTCCTATATCTGTGGAGTCCAGACCTGCTGTGAAGGAACCTACACCGCTTGCTGCGCTGATGTTGTAATACGTATCAGCCCCACCAATACTTCGCCCATCCGAAGAGAAGATCCTTATCACGTCTCCTTCACTGGTGAAACCGATTGCGCCTTGATAACATGTTGCAGCGCTAGTATCACCAGATACCGCGGCACCGCCTATGTTTTCGGTCAAATCCGCACCACCTATTAGCCTTGAGATAAACCCATCGGGGCCAATAGCAGCTCGGGTATAGGTAGCGTTAGTTCGCGATGTAATTTCGCCGCCTCCTTCTGTGAATGAGTGGTTACAGCTTGCGTTATCCGCATTTACAGCGTTTATGTGGAGTGAGTACTGGTTTTCGCCACTACCCGCGAATGAAACATGCTCATCATCCGCCTTCAGCGTCCCCCCGGTCGTATTAAGCTCATAGGAATAGCTAACGTTCGCAGCACTGGTTGTTGCAGCAAATAAAAGCAGAATCGTCATTGCTATCAGTGCTATCTTCACCGTTTTCTGTGGAATCATTTTTTTTCCGCATCACCTCCTTTGTGAGTATGCAACCTACGAGCATATAAAGCTTTTACACCTGTCAATGTCATATGCGTTTTATGTATGCCCCGGTATCTCATCTTTCCGGGAAACACCAAAAATACGAGAAGGATTAAACCATGATACAATTAAAGCAGGAATGTAACTCAAGTATTAAACGTGGGCAAAGGGCGGGGAGAGAAAGGGGGCACCTAAACGTATATTGTGTGGGAGTTTCCGGTTGACTCGAATGATCCATGGAATGGTCAGACAGACCTGCGGGGAGTTCATGTTACTTTTAAGATGGCGGTAATGAAGGGGGAGAGGGAATGCCAATAGAAGAATACATCAAAGACGGCATAAGAGATAGCCTCAAGGATAGATTTAAGAAGCGAAGAGGCGGCTTCGAGATAATTGTAGATATACTTTCCGCGGCGATGGACGGGGCGAAGAAGACGGAGATAGTATATAAAGCGAATCTCAATTTCAAAAGGGCGGGAAACTATCTCGCGTATTTAGAGGAGAAACTACTCATAGAGAATACGGGCGATGAGTACAGAACGACAGAGAAGGGGCGAGATTTTCTGCTTGATTATCAGAAACTGAATGACCGGCTAAAATAACAGAGTTTGGGACCACAAAAACCATTGGACAGCCGTTATTTCAGTTCTTTACGCTGCTATGTCATGTCTAGAGCCGGCTGGTACGTACCTATGGTTCTTACCAAAAGACCATATATGCTTTTATATACCACCGGATAAACAAACAAACGCAGTATGGTAAAGTAGCTGCTACTATGCCGAACAATAGGCATAACAATAAAACAAACTAGGAGGTGAAATATAAAAAATGAATACAACACACAGGATAAGAATGATCGTGGCTGTCGCAGTAGCGTTGACGATTGCGGTTGCAGGTATTGCTTCTGCAAGTCCGCCTGTTCAACCACCAAATGAAACATCGATAATTACTACTACGGTTGCTATTGAGTGCCATGGTACCGTGACCGAGGTTGAGAACTTGGATGCAGCATACAGTTTCATCCCTGACGACGTCAACATTACTGAGGATAACGGTGACTGGGGTGATGATCTGGCACAAGAAGAACGCGTAGCACAGATACAGTATTCCGAGAACTTGAAGGCAGTGGATGGGTTCACCCAATTCACAAAGGATTTCAAGTGGGATGGTGAAACCGCACCAAACCTTGCGGTAGATAAGAGGATTGGCTACGTTGAGGACAAGAGCAGTACAATAAGCTGGGTGGACAACACGGAGAACGTGGGTATGACCATCGTCACCGAAGGTGATAATAACCGCGTTGGTGAGGACGTCGCAGCACTTTGTGTTTGGGCGCAGGATGTATGCATACCACCGACCAACGAGTTAGTAGCTGCAGGTAGTCAACTGTATATGGTTGACCTTGTGTCCGCAACCACTAAGACCTCTGTATCAACTACGGAATCGCCAAGATTAGCGCATCGTATCACAGCAACGGGAATAGAGGGCTATGGCGCATATGTTGACACAGTCTTAGGG
>QENJ01000202.1 GCA_013374505.1 Candidatus Methanophagaceae archaeon | reverse complement strand
AGTCACTCTTGAGGGTGAGATGAGGGATATTGAGGTGACAATTGATACAGCTTTTGGTCCGACGCCAACACCAACGCCAACATCAACACCAGCGCCAACACCAACGCCAACATCAACACCAACGCCAACACCACCACCGATACCACATGGTATCAGCGGGATTGTATATATGTCAGATGGAGTAACAGAAGCGCCTGTCGGCACAGACTTTAGCGTAAACGACATAACAAGTGGCGATTTTATTCAGGGAACAACGGGTGCACCGGGACATAGTGGCTGGTATTCTGTGTCAATAAACGGAAATACCGGGGATACAGTCAGAATAAGAGCCTGGAACGAAACGCACTACGGTAAGAGAACAGTTACACTTACGGCGGGTGAGATGACAGGTATTGATGTGACAATTGATACGCCTTTAGAAGAAAAAGCAGAACTCCCAGCACTAACGCCCGTAGGAGCCATAGCATTGGTTGGTTTGCTTTCGATAGCAGTGGCAATAGGCATAAGGAAAAAGAAAATATAATTTATATTTTCTTCTTTTTTTATTTTTTTTTCTATGGTAAAGCTTTCTTTTTTGAAATGGTTGTTTACCGTCTACGTAAGTGTTTACCTAACCACAAGATTACGCAGATTTCCACGCGAAAGTAATAAATATGGATCAGGATTATGCATTCTATTGGCTCTTTTATCCCTTGTTAACCCAAAAATCTTGTGCTAATCTCGTGTAATCTTGTGGTTTTTCACAAAAATGTGAACAAAGACTTCTTGAAGCTCAATTTTAAATGAATTATAGACAGGACACTGCACTGATTAACGCAGATTAACACAGACACTAAAAAGGACATATGTATTCTCCACAGGAAACGGACCCGAAAAGGTTTTATTGTATCATGTACTTGTAATACTTAAGTTGGAGGAATAACTAAAAAATGAAAGCACAAGTATATATATCAATCTTTTTTTTCCTGGTCGCTTTTGTCGGCGCGGCATCCGCGGCGATATTAACCGTAACGCCAAATCAAGTAGTGGTTGGAGAGTTTGTAACCATAGAAGGAAGTGGCTTTGGAATTAATGAAACGGTGACTTTAAGTTGTAGCGTCTCTGATTTTGAGGTGCCTATTTCTGATACTAACTATAAATACAGTTTAGAGAATTTCAATCTTTCCGATTCAAATACCAGTTTTTCGCTGAGTGCGCGGGAAGTAAAGGATGATGTGGAAGTACACATAGAAAAATTAGGGTCGTCCGTTGTGATAAACAAGAGTAGTCCTACAAAATACGGTTTCGCGTTTGGCTATAATGTAACTACTAATACATCTACGGTTGCCGTACCGATGCCCATAGACCCCCTCTATACAGGAGTTTATGAACTCATAGAAGTTTCCGGTACTGCTTCGGGCAGCGCGACCGAAGTTTACATGGACGTTACGGTTATCAACAACGTTACGACAGATGCAACGGGCTATTTCAAAACCGTTATTGACACGCATGGAATACCAACAGGTGAATATACAATAACTGCTGACGGGGTTAATGCGACATTAAACGTTACCACTAATCCTATAACATTCACAGCTACCTGTCCGGTAGATTTGAGTGCCACGGACCCAGATGGACTTACCATCAATAAAAGTTCAAATGAAATACCCGGCGCTACCTATACAGAAACCGACATAAATGGCGATGGCGACCTGGACGATCAGATCATTATTCCAGCCCGAAAAATAGGTGATTACCAGATAACAGTAATCCCGGAACCCGGTGCTGAATCCACGGACACATACACGCTTGAGGTATCAGCAGGTGATACTGCTATCGTTTTGGCTGAAGACGTTCCAATCAGTGACATTCCGGATCAGCCCTATACCATTGAGTCAACAGAAGAGGGTCTAATAGCCACTTATGAAATTGCATTAACAACCGGCTGGAACCTTATCTCAGTACCTCTTAACCTTACCACATGGGTGCTTGGGAACGAATCAGAAGTAGGAACTCCGTTAAACATAACGCCAAAGAATAATTTGACTTCTGTTTACAGATACAACACGACAACCGGTTTATTCGATAAATGTGACCATCTGGATGACTGGGGTTGGGCACCAGCCACGGGGTCCGAGAGCTTTGCTGCGTTGGAACCCGGTCGAGGTTACTGGGTGCGGGCAGAAAACGCTTGCAATTTGACTTTTACGGGAACGCAACCTTATGATTTAG
>QENJ01000201.1 GCA_013374505.1 Candidatus Methanophagaceae archaeon | reverse complement strand
GTAAAAACAGAACAGATGGAAATAACTATGCCGGATTATTCTCAGAGTGTGGTATTCTTTGATTTAGAAACTCAGTGGTTGTTCCAAGATATTGACTCGCAGCAGAAACCGATGAGCGGCTACGAAAAAGCAAGAAATCGCGATACCATGGCCAGAGAGCTGAAATTAGCTGTTGCTGGGTTAATGGATCACGAAGGGCATGTGAAATTCTTTACTGAGGGCAATATTGAGGCGCTATTCAACGCATTAGAATCTGTTGATTTGATTGTTGGTCATAATTTGCTGAGGTTTGATTACATAGTCTTGAGTCCTTATTATTCCGGTGTGGACGTGGTAAAAAAATTCCAGAATAAGACTTTCGACATCATGAAGGAATTAGAAAAGGTAACTGGTATATGGACGAGTTTAGGAGACCTTGGCCAGCTAAATTTAGGGTTCACAAAGTCTGAAGATACGTTAAAAATACCGGCGATGTGGCGTGGCGGGGAGCATGACAGGGTAAAAGAGTATCTCCGCACAGATTTGGAACTCACAAAAGGGATCTATGATTATGGCAAAACAAAGGGAACGCTTAGATATACGCACAAAGATTATGGCAGAATAAAAGGTATAAGAACCGTAAGTGTGCATTGGGATATGTAAAGGAGTTTTAGTAACTAAAAAGGAGGCTACGGCAAGATAATCTACTTGCACTATGCTTTCACAGG
The DNA here is from genome assembly GCA_013374505.1 of Candidatus Methanophagaceae archaeon. Classification (GTDB taxonomy): domain Archaea; phylum Halobacteriota; class Syntropharchaeia; order Alkanophagales; family Methanospirareceae; genus QENJ01. The sequence continues at coordinate 1,513 of QENJ01000201.1, read as the reverse complement.
TGGTACCTCATGAAAAAAAGAAGGAAGCGGGTATGAACTACACGGACGTGGTCAGTGTCACGGTATTCATAGCAGATATGGACAACTTCGACCGAATAAACAAGGTATATACAGAATACTTCAAGGAACACCCACCGGCACGTTGTGCAGTAGAGGTGTCTCGACTGCCAAAGGACGTGGGTATCGAAATCACGTTAATCGCGATTAAGACGTAGTACGTGGCGGTTTTCTCTAATCAGAAGTTTCATAGCTTAGAACCAATTGCAAAAAGTTGATTCGCGTCCTGCATCTTAGCATTTTCGCGTGTGTCAATAGAAAAAAAAGAGAAAAACAGAAAAGGGTGAAATTCAATATACTAATATTGGTTCAGGTCTATGAAAACAATTTTAATAAAAGGCGCGCGGGAACATAATCTGCAAAATATTAACCTTGAACTGCCAAGAGACAGGTTCATCGTGATAACCGGGCTTTCCGGCAGTGGAAAGTCAACTTTAGCGTTTGATACGCTCTATGCCGAGGGGCAGCGTAGATACGTGGAATCGCTATCTGCGTATGCAAGACAGTTCTTAGGGGTCATGAATAAGCCAGATGTTGATAGCATCGAAGGCATCTCACCTGCGATTTCTATTGAGCAGAAGACGACAAGCAAGAACCCACGTAGCACAGTCGGAACCGTTACAGAGATATATGACTATCTACGATTATTATTTGCACGAATCGGCATACCGCACTGCCCGGTACACCAGATACCGATTGTTGCACAGTCGCCTGAGAAGATTGCCCAGCGGATAGCAGAAGAGACCGAAGGCACATTAATCGTACTGGCGCCTATTATCAGACAGAAGAAAGGCACATACGAGAAACTTGTAGCTGACCTGAACAAGGAAGGATACACCCGAGTACGAATAAACAATAAAATTCAGAGAACCGATGATAAAATAACGCTTGAACGCTACAAGAAACACGATATCGAGATAGTCATTGACCGGCTGCGTAGCGAAGACAGGTCACGATTGGTAGAAGCAGTAGAGAATGCCTTGCAGAGGTCGGAAGGGCTGGTGATTGTACTCGACAAAGACGAAGCTGAGCATATATATTCAGCTAATCTGGCATGCCCGATCTGCGGCATTGCGTTTGAAGAGCTGCAGCCACGAATGTTCTCTTTCAACAGCCCGTTTGGCGCATGCCCGGTATGTCACGGACTTGGCATAAAAATGGACTTCGGTCCGGACCTGATAATCCCGGACAAGGATAAGTGCATCGCAGATGGTGCACTTGCGATCTACCGAAACGCGATAGACGGTTGGCGAGGCCAGTATGTTGCTGCGGTGGCAAAACATTTCGGATTTGACATTTTTACGCCGATTAAAGACCTGACCGAAGAACAGTACAATGCGTTGATGTACGGCACAGATGAGCAGGTCAGGTTCAGCATGACCATGAGGAACGGAGACGCGAAATGGTCTCATCTTGGTGAGTGGGAAGGGCTCATGCCACAGTCCGAACGATTGTA
>QENJ01000200.1 GCA_013374505.1 Candidatus Methanophagaceae archaeon | reverse complement strand
TTGTTGTAAGGTCAGCCCCATTTCGATTTGACACGGTTACTACAAGAATGCAGCCAATATATTCAGGAATTCAGTCAGAAAAGGCTTTGTTAGATGCTGTCTTGAATATTTACCGGCAGATGGTAGATAGAGGCTGGACCGGTTCGAATGATCAAATCCTTGCTCTCATCATCCATAACTTTGTCGCTTCTATCTCATCTGGCACAATTGCACCACTTTATCAAAATGGTAAAGTATGTTTCTACATAGACGCTATTTGGGGAATATGGGAGGGGATGCAAATTTATCCTCACGATTCATATCTTGTTGAGTTTGATCTGAAAATAGTTTCAAAGGAAATCAGGGAAAAGTCCAAGTATATAGACAACGACTGGAGAATTAAAAGGGTACCTAATGGGAGTACGAGTCAAGTGTTAGATGATAAACTCATTGCTCGTCTTTGTGCGTATTTCAAAAGACTTGTTGAACAATATGGTTTCCACCGGGTCGAATTCATGATTAAGGAAGATGGGAACCCATTATTGTGGCACGCTCAACCGATCGACGCACTTCACAATTATCTTAGTATCTCGCACAAGATTGAGCCACTTGTAACATTTAAAAAAACGGGGAATGAAATAATTCATTTCGAGGGGCGTTTATTGCCGATTTTTGATTATTCAAAAGTTAAGACATCGGGAAAAACCGCTTTACTCGTTGGATCGAGCTATGATAGAACTTGGTTCATGGAAAATATGGCTACAATAGCCGCTTCTTGCAAGAAATACAATATGCCTGTTATTAATATCGGAAGCAGGCTTTCTCATATAGCAATACAACTCAAGGAAAATGGCATTAAAGTTTACAACGCTGTCCACCAACCATTAGATTTAGATGAAACCTATATTATTTATTCTAACTAATTGTTTATGAACGTGTTAATCGATTCAAGTAAATTACCATCAAGAGAACCATGTGGAAATAAATTCTTTAACCTTTGCAGACTTAGAGACCACCACATCAAAGTTCCTTTTTCTCTGTGTATCCCCCAGTTCTTTTTGGAGAACATCTTTAACGTTAAGAAAGATAAACTCCTCGCAGAGTTCAGAAGAGATCTCCTGTATATAAAGGACTTAATTTACCCTCCGTATATTGTAAGATCATCAGGGTACAGCGAAGATTCCAGAGTAATCTCAAAAGCAGGAATACATAAGTCAATAGTAACGTCTAAGTCAACACACCTCGCCAAAACTATTAAAGAGGTCTTCGACTCAGGGGAGGACATATCAACTCTTATCCAACCCTTATTAAATTCTAGAGTTTCTGGCATTACTTTTACAAATTATATGAACGGAATCATGTTGATCGAATCCAATTGGGGCTACTGCAAATCAATTACAGACGGCATTATAGAACCTGACAAGTTTTTTATAGATAGAAATTGTGAGAATTTCATTATAAAAACCCTGGGAACAAAGTACAAAATGACCGTATTATCAATGGATCAACTAAGAGAAGTAATTTCCGATTTCGACCATTCTGAGGAGTTTTCGCTAACTGATAGTGAAATTCAAAAGTTAACAGACACTTGTTTGAAAATTGAGACTATTTTCGGCATCCCACAAGATATTGAATGGACAATCAATCAAGAAAATGAATTATATATTCTTCAAACTCGACCAATTACATCATATCAACATGTTTATTAATTGATACAAAGACATCGATGAGCAGATTTTCATTCTCTGACAGAAAAAAAATGGGGTCACCCATTAAACTGAAGTTCCCGTAGAATTTTCCCCAAAAAAGCTAAAAAAGAGTTATTATTGCAATAGGTTATATGTCCTATCATCCATTTTTGGGTGCAATTTTGTGACCCAACCGGGACGTCCGTAAATAAGTAAATAACCATCATAAACATAAGGCAGTAGCGGGCATAGCGTACTGCCTTTTCTTTTTTAATTGCTATAAAATTGACTCTATCCTTGTTGGGTTGGCGGGAGGGCATAAGATAAGCCAGCCGCTTACCTTAATTCCATTAGCCCTGCCTGGCGTGATATTTGCTCCTGATTACATAATCTGAATTATCACTGATTCTGCATCCTTTTAAAAATAAAATTAAGCTGAGTCTGATAATTAAGTTTAGATTATGTAAGAAGATGCAGGGAGCATGACAGGCAGGACGTTAAGACAGACAAGCGGCTACCTTGTTTTATCTCTTTTTTACTTTTTCTATAAACGTAGT
>QENJ01000199.1 GCA_013374505.1 Candidatus Methanophagaceae archaeon | reverse complement strand
AATATAGCGATAGGGCGGATTTAAAGGCTAAAGTTATTAGACTCATAGAAGATCAGGATTTCAAACACGAGGTTTTGAGGCATGCGGAACAATATGCTAGAGCGAATTCGGTAGAAAAAATCGCGAAAAAGTTTATCATGTTGTTTGAAGATGTTTTGAGGTGTTGAGGTTAAAAAGGCGCTCTACCTTCGGCATTATCACTACTATTCTGCTTCTCAGTGCATGGTTGGCACAGGAACCTTATCTATTGCGATAAAAGCAACAGAGACATGTAAAGATAAAATCCGCTCAACCAACAGGCAAACTTTATATGCTTTATATACTTCCTAAGTTGTTATTAAGTGCAGTGAAGAACGAATGAAGATTGCAATGATGACACCCTGGAATGATGAAAGAGGTGCAGCGGTGCATGCAAAAGCACTGGTGAATGCCTGGCTGAAGAAGGGGCATAAAGTGACAGTATTCAGCTTTTTAAAGGAGAACTACGGGGAAGACAAAATTACGGGTAAAGACGAGCGTTATGTAATAAGATGCTTTGGAAAAGACTACTTGGACCCAAGACCCATTCTCACAACAGAGTTTGACATCTTTGTAGTGGAAGATTTAAGGACGCTTCCCGTGAGAGAGCTGGCCAAAATATTCCCTATGATTAAAGAGCATGCTTTTCTTGTTCATATTGTACATGAAGATAAGTTACCAGAGGAAACATGGTTTTATCAGCTCCCCTGGGATAAAGTGATTTACTTTGATGAGCGGCAAGAGTACCTGAAGGACGTTTATCCTGGCGCAGAGTACATCCCTTTTCCTTGTTTCCCGATAAGACGCGGTGACAAGATTGAGAGCAGGAAAAAACTTGGATTGCCTCTGGATAAGAAAATAATCTTTACCTTCTGTCAGCGGGGCTATCGTCCCTACCTACGCTATTTGTGTGAAGAGCTACTGACAAATGTGGTTTTATTATTTGTAATCCCGCAGGACTTCGATATGCTTGAGAAGGAGTCGGCACCGCCATGGATGATTGTTCGTGAGGAGGGGACTTTATCTGATGAGCGGTTTGACGAGTATCTATTTGCTTCGGATGCCGTTATCTTCCATAAATACCAGAACCGGTATCTCCGGCTTGTCTCCGCTACTATCTTCCAGGTAATGGGCGCTGGTTGTCCTATATTCATTCCACAGCAATCCGAGTACTTCCAGCCTTTGAAGGATGAAGTGGTTTATTATAGTGATACGGATGACTTGACTCGTAAATTGATTGCCTTTTGTGTAGATGAAAGAATAGCGAAATCTATTATAGAAGCGGAAGAGGTGTACACACATATAAGGTCCGCGGATAAGATAGCAGAGATATATATAGACGTTTTTACCAAGGTAATGAAGGAAAGGGGGTTGTAATTGCATGAAGTTGAGGCGCTACGAAGGCAACCCGATACTGAAACCCAAGCCTGAAAATGCCTGGGAATCGAAAAATGTGTTTAATTCCGCGGTCGTTTATGATAATAATTTATTTCATCTCCTCTACCGTGCTATGGGGCGAGATGATATATCGAGATTTGGATATGCGGTAAGTATGGATGGCTTCAACTTCTTTCGTTTTGACAAACCGGTTTTCACGCCGAAACTGATATTGGAGCCACGGGGGTGTGAGGACCCGCGAGTGGTAAAGCTGGGGAACAGTTATTATATGACTTATACCGCTTATTCAGTGAGTGGGATGCGGGTCTGTTTAGCCACCACAGATAACTTTATACACTGGGAAAGATATGAGATGGTATGGGCGGAGAGGAATGATAAAAATGCCGTCCTCTTCCCTGAGAAGATTGATGGCAAATATATAATTCTCCATAGACCAATGCACAAAGAGCCCATGGGCATCTGGATGAGTTACACAGATAACTTTGCTGATTGGTATGGGCAGCGAGAACTTATGGCGCCGTCAGAAGGAGGAAATTGGGATAGTGCGAAGATAGGCGCGGGTGCTCCACCAATAAAGACCGAGAAAGGGTGGTTGCTGATATATCATGGTGTTGACGAGGATATGGTATATAGATTGGGCGCGGCGATGCTCAGCCTGGACGACCCTTCAAAAATAATATACCGGCATCCCGAGCCTATTCTCGAGCCCGAGCGGGATTACGAGATACGAGGTGAGGTTCCTAATGTGGTATTTACTTGCGGTGCATGTGAAGTAGGCGATAAATATTATGTATATTATGGTGGGGCAGATAG
>QENJ01000198.1 GCA_013374505.1 Candidatus Methanophagaceae archaeon | reverse complement strand
TCTAACTACTATTGCCTCATACTTGCCGCTGGGACTGACCTGAATGAGCGTGATACGTTACGGTTCGAGGTCACATCAGCGGATGGAAAACCGTTATATACTACTGAGCATACCGTAAGTTCAGAAGAGATAAATAGTGGTGGAATTTTTAACTTTGATTTTCCACCAGGAGTCACCGCTCCAGCGCTTGTTGTTTATACCATAAGCAACCGCACGATAAAACCACCACAGACAACTGAGATTGACGTGATGTTCTCAGAGTATGTATCATACAGAATTGCCATAGAAAACGCTACTTGCACTATATACGAATGGACTGGCAATGCCAAAAATCCAGCGCCAAAACTATGGGATGGTACATACGTAGCGGATGGTACTGTCGTTCCGGTAGGTGATTACACCGTGAATGTTACCGGGACAAACACAACATCCGGGCTTAGTGTGATCAACAATACGGAAATTATCACGGTAACAGTTACAACTTTACCTGTCCACAACCTCGACACAGGGGAAGACTTTGCAACTATTCAGGCGGCGATAGATGATGACGATACAGAAGAGGGGCATACGATTACTGTTGATCCGGGAACTTATACTGAAAATGTAGATGTTTATAAGTCTTTAACTATTCGTTCAACATCGGGAAATCCCGCGGATACGGTTGTGAATGCATCAAATTCGAACGACCATGTCTTTGAGGTAACTGTGGATTATGTGAATATCTCAGGGTTTAATACGACTGGCACAACCGGATACGGATGGAAGGCAGGGTTTTATCTAGACATTGGCGTATGTCACTGCAACATTTCCGATAATGATGTCTCGAACAACTTCAACGGTATCTACCTGAATGATTCGAGCAACAACAACATTCTGGAGAACAACATCGTGGACACGAACGACTACGGCATCTGGCTATGTGGTTCGAGCAATAACACTCTCACGAACAACACGCTCACGAACGACATGGACGGTATCTTCATGGAGTGTTCGAGCAACAACCAGCTCACAAGCAACATCGTGAACTCGAACGGCAGGAACGGCATCTGGCTGTGTGATTCGAGCAACAACACGCTGGAGAACAACACCGTGAACTCAAACAACTTGTACGGCATCTACTTGTGGGATTCAGGCAACAACTTCATCTACAACAACTATTTCAACAATACGAATAACGCATATGACAACGAAAACAATATATGGAACATCACAAAAACACCGGGAACGAACATTATCGGTGGACCTTATCTTGGAGGTAACTATTGGAGCGATTACGCTGGCGAGGATTTGGATGAAGATGCTCTGGGAGACACGCGGATTCCACATAATTGCTCTGGTTTGATTATACAGGGTGGAGATTATTTACCGCTTGTAGTTGTAGTGCCAAATCAACCCCCAATTGCTAATTTCGCATATACTCCTTCAAATCCAATAGTTAATGAAACAATCATCTTCAACGCCACCTCTTCTTATGATCTCGATGGGAACATTACAAAATACGAATGGTACTTCGGGGATGGAAATATCACGAATACGACAGAAGAGATAATAACACATTTCTATTCTTCCACGGGCGCTTACACCGTGACTTTAACAGTGACGGATAAGAATGATGCAATGAACTCAATAAGCAAAGTGCTGAGAGTTCTAAAATCAACACCGCCTGAAGAGGAATGGAACAAAACTTTTGGTGGAATGAGCTACGAGGAGGGCATGTCAGTCCAGCAGACTTCTGATGGCGGATATATCATAGCTGGTTGGACGGATTCTTTCGGGGCTGGTTCGTCTGATGTCTACCTCATAAAGACCAATAAAGAAGGAAACGAGGAATGGAACAAAACTTTTGGTGGATCAAGTCTTGAATTCGGCTATTCCGTCCAGCAAACTTCGGATGGTGGATACATCATAACTGGTAGCACGAGGTCTTTTGGTGCTGGCAAGTCTGCCGTCTACCTCATAAAAACAGATAAAGAAGGAAACGAGGTGTGGAGCAAAACTTTTGGTGGACAAGATTTTGATTGGGGCTACTCAGTCCGACAGACTTCGGATGGGGGATACATCATAGCTGGTTGTACGAGTTCGTTCGGAGCTGGCAATTATGATGTTTACCTCCTAAAAATAGATGAGGCGGGAAACGAGGTGTGGAGCAAAACTTTTGGTGGTTCCGGCCCTGAATACGGATTCTCAGTCCAGCAGACTTCGGATGATGGATATATCATATCAGGTTATACGCAGTCT
>QENJ01000197.1 GCA_013374505.1 Candidatus Methanophagaceae archaeon | reverse complement strand
CAGGTTCAGAGCAATAAAGAGTTGAAAGAGAGTCTCAAGCAGGTAAAAGAAGCGGGATTGATTCCAGAAGAGGAAGTCCGGCTGTGTGTAATAGCTGATGGAGCCAGATGGATCTGTAAAGTGGCAAAGGAGATTTATCCGAAAGCAGTGGAAGTTCTGGATTATTATCATCTGAGTGAACATCTTCATAAGCTTGCCGATGTGCAATATGGGCATAACCCGGAGAGGGCGCAGGAATGGATTGAGGCAACTCTCGCAAGATTGTTCTCCAGAGAGTCGAGCGGAGTGATATGGGGATTAGAACGCATGAAACCGAGGAGTGCGGAAGCAAAGAGTGAAATAGACCGTCTTACAGGCTACTTGAAAGAGAACCGGGATAGAGTGGACTACAAGTTTTATCGAAAGGGTGGACCTCCTGTGGGGAGTGGAGGAATTGAATCTTCTAACAAAACTATTTGTCATGTCCGATTGAAGAGATCAGGTGCGTGGTGGTATGTCGAAAAGGCAAATCAGATGCTCGCTCTGAGATGTGCTAAATACAACGGGACTTTTGAGAATTTGTTCCTCCAATACATGGAGAGAATTAGGCGCACCTAACCTGTAAGAAATGCGTAATGCACCCATAACTATTCGTAACTACTCACTTACTGTATGTTCGTACCTCTACCGTTTTACTACTTCCTACGCGTATAAAAACATTTCGTCACGTTGCAAATCAGGACCGCATCGTTTTGTGACAGACCGTTTTATCATTGCCCAACGTATAGCGAAGGCGGAATCATTCGGCGGCAACGTCCAGATGCAATGCAAATGATCCAGCAGCACTACCCATGCATCAATAGTAAAAGGATGTTTCATTCGCGTATTCCGAATCGCATCGCGTAAAGCGTTCAGAACGATGTCATTGCACAGTATTTTTCGCTTCCGAAACGTCACCACGGTGAAGAAATATGTCCCACCACCAACATTCGCCCGCCGATAATCCGACATGGTTCAAGATCGTAGGGTGCGTTTTACGCACCAAAAGCATTTCATCAAAAGCCACTATTCACACCATCATTCATGTTTCGTTGCCATACCCAATGTCGTTTGTGGTGCATGGAATGCACCTTACCGATATACCCGGCTTGTTTTCTCTCCGGTTATGGATATAGCGAATAATGCTCGTATTCTTGTCGTTCTCTCCCTTCCCATGTTTGCATTTCCCTTTCCCTCGCTTCTAGATATCGATATAAGTCATATGCTGTCATGCCCCAATCAACAGGATCAACTACAAGCCCAATGGTTAATAAGGTTGCTCTACCATGCTCCTCCCGTTGCGAAGCCTCGACAATACTTGGAATAGCGAGAAATATGCCCACTATGGGAATACTCCGACCCAAACCCCTCAAGAAACGTCTTCCTAATGTCCGACTTGTTTGGGCCGTTTCTTCCAAAACCTGAGTCGCGGCTGACGACGTCGGTCTTCTATTTAAAGATTGCTGCGACTCGCTTCCAGGCCTCTGTGTTTGTGGCGGTGCCTGTCCTTCTCTCCTGCCGGGATTGTTTTCTGATCGATATCGTTGGGAACCTTCTCCAAAGTGTCGCGCACCATATGCTGCAAGTGCTCCTGTGAAGCTTCTCCTTGCCGCTTGCACCTGGTTTCTGAGTCCCCTTCCTAAGAAGGATAAATTGTGGTTGGTCTGTATCTCTCTCCCTAAGGACTCAACAGCGTCACCCAGACTCTGAATTTGCTGTCTAGTGGCCGGATTCGAATGACCCGGTCTAGGTTGTACGCCTCGGGGGTTGTTCAGTAAATCTTGTGCCTCCTGAATTTGAAATATGGCAGAAGTGGTTAATCTTCGTATTTCGTCCTGAGTGCCTCTTATAGCGCCTTGAAGTCTATTCCTTTCTTGGACTAATGGCTCTAAGTCTTCAGGACTAAGGAATACGGCTCTAATCTCTCGATTTACATTTCGTAATGCTTCTCTAAGTCGACTAAGTTGTTGGCCACTCTCAGTAATCGTAGTTTGCATACCTTCTATTGTTGAGGTCTGATTAAGAGCAGATGCCTCCGTTATTCGACCCGTGGCGTCTTTGTTGTTAAGCGGGTTGGTATTTGCATAACAATAGGAACTCCATTCAGGATAAGTTCCTTGCTCTGGGTCAAAGCTCACCCACCTTCCCAACCACGGCGCATAATACCGCGCTGAGTGATAATTCAACCCCGTCTCCTCATCCCGCTCCATCCCCGTATACCGATACCG
>QENJ01000196.1 GCA_013374505.1 Candidatus Methanophagaceae archaeon | reverse complement strand
TTCGGCCTTGCTGACGATGTAATTCACAAGCTTGGTGTTCCTGCTGATAACCCAGCCTGTAAAATTCTCAATGAAGCCCGGGAGATAGACAAGCGAACCGATGAAAGTGGACTTGTTTCGGCGGACCGTATTTTCGGACTATTAGAGCGTGATTTCCTTGTACGTGATATCGAAGCCGCTGTTGCTGAAGCTTTGCAACCCGCTGAGGCTGTCGACCTATCCCCTCACCAAATTCTGCTGGATTTGGCGACCACACCTGAAGGTCTGAATATGGATTGTCATTGCTTACTGATGGCCGGCTGAAGGATGGGATTACACCAAGATTCTGAAGGGTCACCAGCATAGTTGCTCCCTTCATGGGAGAACCATTATCTGAATGAAGGACAATATCTTTCCCGCTTACTCCTTCTGATAAACATGCCCTTTTTACAAGACTTGAAGATAAATCATCATTTTGTCTATCATGGACTTCCCAGCCAACAATCTTGCGACTGTATATATCTGTAATCATATAAAGATAAAAAAATACTCCTTTTATAGATGATGGCAAATATGTTATGTCCCATGTCCATACTTGATTAGGGCCTGTTGCAGTAAATCCTTTTGGCTTATTCCGCCTACAGGCTTTACTCTTTCCTCTATGCTGCTGCTGGCCATTCTCATGCAACACCCTGTAAAAACTTGATTCTGAAGCTATGAAAATACCTTGGTCTGCAAGCGCAGGAACTATTTGGGACGGTGGAAGGTTCATATACTCATCACTATTACAAATTCTGATTATTTCCTGCTTCTCGTCTGGTAATAGCTTGTTTGCAGGTGTACTTTTGCTGTATTGGCGCTGATCTTTCTTAATGCTTTTATCTGGAGTTTGCTTCCATCGCTGTAAAGTTCGTTCGGTGATCCCCAATAATCCACACGCTTTATTTTGCCTGGCTCCTGTATTACAAGCTTCTTCAATTAAAGATACAGCTTTTTTTCTTTCCTGAATGGATATCATTCGTCCTCTGGCTCCCCCCAAATCTCTTGAACTTTTTTTTTGAGAACGAGAAGTGCTGCAGTTTCTGCCAATGCTTTTTCTTTTCGCCTCAAGTCTTTTTCAAGAGCCCTTGTTTTTTTCTTATATTTTTGCTCTTTTTCCTTTGCTTCTTTGACATATTTTTTATCTGGAGCATTCCTGCAACCGGCTATACAGTCCTCTTTCCATTCCTTAACTTGTGTGGGGTATATGCCATATTTTCTGCAATATTCACTCTTTTCGGCTTCACTCATTGGCGCTGTCAGCACCACTGTTTCAAACCTCTTTTCCGCTGGCCATAATTTTTTCCGTTTTTTTTGACCCATTATTTTTCCATTTTTCTTTTTGTAGTTTCTAACCCAGGTTGCTACCGTTGAACCCGGGATGTTTGCCTCTCTGGCAAAACTTACTACAGATTGATCTGGATTGAAAAAGATTTTTTGCAGCATTGATTCTTTAAATTCTGGTGAATATTCCGTGATCATGAGACCTCTCTCTTGTGCCCTATCAAATTATAAACTTTTTTGTTCAATTGAGGCGACAACTACCCTGACACATAGGGACTCGACATTTACCTTTATTTTATACTTAGGAACGAGGACGAAATAACTTCCCCAACTGACGCATCAGATACAACGTCTGAATAGAATATTGACTAAAAAATCAAAAAAACAAGTTTTCTGAAAAAAGCTAAAGACATATTGGTTACAATATATTTTAATAGCGAATATTACTTTATCAAGAAAGGAATTTTCGCTATGTCTTGTGACTCGGATAAAGGTCAGGTTAAAAAGGAACGGGCAAACAGAATATTTCCATATGATCGTTCAATAGAACTAAAAATGATTTTAGTATACACCCTTTACTCAGAAAAAGATAGAAGACTTTATGCAGCGGCTGAAGCCTTAAAATTAGGTTATGGCGGCATCAGTTATATTTCGAGGGTTCTGGGTTGTGATAGAAAGACGATATTACGAGGACTATTGGAGCTTAACTGTCCTGAATCGATTGAAAAAGATGGGATTAGAACAAAAGGTGGCGGAAGAAAAACGAGTTTGGAGAGCATTTCTGGCCTTGATGCAAACTTTTTGGAAGTGATATTTTTTTATACGGCTGGCGATCCAATGGATGAAAGGGTTAGATGGACACATTTGACCCACCAGCAAATTGCCGATAAGCTAAAAGAAAAAGGAATTGATGTAAGTAGAAAAATAGTTAAAAAGCTTTTCAAAAAGCA
>QENJ01000195.1 GCA_013374505.1 Candidatus Methanophagaceae archaeon | reverse complement strand
ATTGAATTGAAGGTGTCTTTAAGCCAGGCTTTGGCAACACGCCGTAAACAAAGCAACTTAACTCAAGTTCAGTTGGCTAAGAAATTAAAATCAAGTCAGTCCAGAATTGCCAAAATGGAAAAAGGTGATCCAACAGTATCCTTAGACCTTATTGTGAAATTTTTGCTGGCTATGGGAGCCACAAAAAAAAGCATTGCTAAAATGATTGTCTGAACCTCATGAGTTTGTTCGTTTTAATATATAACGCCCTTTAATTTCCATATTTACAGTTTTAGGCTTAAGGATCGATGAGATTGTAGCCCTTTTGTTGTACTATTGTCTCTCCTCGCTTTACCGACTGACTCACCCCTGCCAATGAGCGATTCAAAAGCGCCTTGCTGTTTGAGCCATACCAATACCAAGGTCCCTTACCGCCCAATAGCACAACAGGCTTTTTGCCTTAACGCGCAAAAGAATCATAATTTCAAATCTGTAAATGTAAAGGGATGTCCCCCTTTCTTTATCTTTTCTACGCATTGGCTTGAATTTTATTTCTTATCTTTCCAATTCCACCATTTTAAAAGTTCAGGGTCATGAACAGAATTACTGGCAAAATAGTTTGCACACCTAAAAACGTAAAGGACACAACGATCAATATGATGGCCTCTTAACGCCATAAGATTTTTATACATTTCCTCAGGATCTTCTGATCGCAATTCATCAACTTCGCTATACCCTAAATCCACAAGATCTCGCGCTATACTTTTGCCGACCCCTGGGATTGATTGAAACTCCTTTATTTTGATCATTTTACTTCTGTTACCTGGTGATAGCTTTAAAAATATAATCGTAGAGCTGAGTGGCTGAGCAACGATAACCGAAAAAATTATGCTAAGGGTAAAAACTATCGGTTAAATACTACCTTCCAAAAACGGCACGGCTTTGCCCAGACCATCTCCAGCGCCTTGTGTACGCCCGGCATGGGCGTGAACTTATGGGGTGAAAGTCCCCTATACGTGAACCCCGTTAATATTTTGATATATTAGCAAAAGTATTAGCCGAAGGCAAGTCATAGATCTCGTCATCGGGGGGCGGAATCGTAAGGTTCTGTCTGAAGGGCTGGAGCAAAGCAGAAGGCGAGCCACAGGAGAGAGCGACTGAAAAGGAGCGGTAACCTGGAGTGCAAAGCTATAAGCCGACGAATCCCGCCTATAATTGTGCTTGACTTACCGCCGACTGGCTTAGACCGAATCTCTTTCCTGCACTTGTTCCTGAAATACCCAATTTCCTGACAGCCCAATAAACTAAAATACTGAGGGCCATGACGCGTTCCGGTTGTTTGCCTGACGACAATATATATTTGACCGCTATTTTAAATATCTCGGAAATTCAATCCGGTTGGGCAGTATTACCTGGTGCCGCTGATTGCAAAGGTAGACTGGAAATATCAATCTAATTTCAAACTTTCTCCTACAAGTTCAAGTGCTTCATTTATCCATTTCATGTCAAACCTCAAACCAGCATCTATTAGCGATTCTATAAGTGGCGCTGCTTTTGAAATATAGCCTCTTTTCTTCGCAAGAAGGATGATACCAACTGTTCCACGCAAAGGAATGCCAAGACTCCGAGCACACTTACGCGCAGATAAATCATCAAGGATTGCCTCATATTCAGGATGAGTTAATGCCCATGATAAAACCTCTGACTCCCCTTTTCCCAAGTCCCACCCAGCAATACCAGGTTCGATAGTTATGTTACTTTGTACCCTTGTCACCTTTGGAGATGCCAGAAAGGCTTCGAAGATCGATGATTCCTCTTTATATTGCAGTATTTCATTTACTACACCTTTTGGGACAACAAGGATATCACAAAGATCAGTTAAGAGTCTGAGATGAGCTATGTGTTTCAGGAGTATAAGAGGTGATGCATTACAAACCCACTGATCAGACACGATCGAGTTCCTCTCTTATTTCTTCTACCGTATATTGAAAGGGGGAAACTCCATACCTGGAAAGTGAAAATATGAATTTCGTCCTTGAGAGTCCAGCTATTTCAGCAGCTTTCTCCTGGGATATTATTCCCATTTCATACCATTTTGCTGCTGCTGCAAGACGCAACTCCCTGGTCAAACCTTCATGATCCTGCTTCAGCGCTGAAAATGCCCCTTCAGGCATTTCTAGTTTTAATAATACTGACATTGATGGCCTCCCGCATCATTTCTTTTTTTTATATCCAAAGTGAGTAACAGTCTTTGACCGATCTGTCAACAAGGTGTCCACAGAAAAGC
>QENJ01000194.1 GCA_013374505.1 Candidatus Methanophagaceae archaeon | reverse complement strand
AAAATACCATTAGCTGGAATTTCAAGAGTGACAGCAATTTCTGAGACATGGTTACAAAAATATGTAAATGAAAAATATGATAATATTCCACAAAAAGTGGAAGTTAAAGAAAAAGCTAAAGGCCGATTAACCATTGAGTGTGATGAGCTTTGGTCTTTTGTTGGAAAAAAAAGCAATAAACAATGGATTTGGCTTGCGTTGGATGTAGACTCAAGAGAAATAGTTGGTGTATTTGTAGGTAATCGTGATCGTGAAGGTGCTCAAAGTCTTTGGGATTCATTACCTCCAGTTTACAGACAATGCGCTGTTTCTTATACCGATTTCTGGTCTGCATATGATGAAATTTTCCCTAATAAAAGGCATAAATCAGTAGGTAAAGAAAGTGGTAAAACCAGCCATATAGAAAGATTTAATTGTACAATGAGACAAAGGGTCTCCAGGTTGGTCAGGAAAACACTTTCGTTTTCAAAAAAGTTTGCTAATCATATTGGAGCAATTTGGAATTTTGTTCATCATTACAATGCTGAACTTGCCCGGAAAATTGTGTAAAAAATCACTACCAATTATGGACTACCGGATATTGAATCCCACTCCAAGGCGCTCCGAGAACCCTATGGGCGCAATTACTTCATAGCCACCGATTTGCAGACGGAGATCGTGGAAATAGGTAGGAATAAAACTCCCATCGCCAACTACTATCATCTGACGACGACCTTTTCCCCACTCAATGCCAAGGCGACGAGCATCATCTACACTCAGGATGCTAAAGGTCGCTCCCGAGTCAACAAATGCCCAGAGCTTGTGGTCCTCAATCAATACCGGAATAATCGGCATCAGGTAATGTTTGTGAAGAGTGTAACGGAATTCTATAAGAGACATGCCATATCCTCTTCACGAGGAATACGGAGCACGGATGGTATCTTGCGAGGCTCAATTTTACGGGCCTTAGCCTCAACATCTGTACCCGATTCCCCCACAGCTACCAGTACCTCATTGACGACTGCAATATATTTGCCACCATATTTGGTCACAAGCTCGCTGAAATGTTCGACGATCCAGATGTCATCTTTATCCATAGCTACCCAGATTTTTAGGACACGTACAGTTTGATCCAAACAATATCAAAATACTTAATACGTTAGCTGTTGTCAATCGATATTCCATATTGGTGACAAATGCAAAGAGACGGGTCATACCTTGTCTCACAATACCCAATAGCTCTTAGCTGTGCGCTCTGCGCTTCACCATGAGCTGTTTATGTATCTTTTTCCCTACATCAACGTATCTTCCTGTGTAAAAAAAAAGAGTCTCATTCGGTCTCGGGATTACGAGAAGATTTCTTTTCAGAATTTTCTTTGGAATATTTAATAGTTAAAATGACCCCATTGTCGGCTCTTTTCGCGAAGCGCCTGCATAATTTGTTCGGACGGGCTGGCCGAACAAATTGTCTGTGCCGATCTGTGTGTGTCTGTGGCTAATTTATCTTTATCCAAAACAACCCTCCAAACTAACGGCGGATTTTCAACCTTGAGCTGAAATGGGTAAACTTCTAAAAAGCATAGATATCAATTGGTTGAATAAGTTAGTTACTTATGGACGTCCCGCACTTCCTCGTTGTATGACAATATCGTAATCCGCCGGTTTTGTAAATCCTGTCTATACCTCGGAAGGTCATAAATTGCGTTTTTTTCGGTGAGCAATGAGCATCAAGAGCAAGGCGCGAAGGCGCGAAATAGCAAGCTATTGCAAGCCTGAGCAACACAGCTATTGAAGTTCAGGGCCGGCGAAAAATCGCAAGTTGGGGCCTTTCGAGGTATAACATAAAGTAGCCCTCAGGTCTTTTGCGATTTTGGAGGAATGTTTCTGAATGGAAATTCCTGCACATAGATGAAGGGAAATTCGAAAAGATGGGCTTAACCACTTGTCAACTTTGTGTTTATACCCGGAGGGTATTTCCTACACATAGATGAAGGGAATGTTAAGATGCGAATAGTGTAACGCCTGATATCCATTTCACTGACAAAATAGTGTAACGCTTTTTCCCCCGCCTTACCCTGCCCCAAAAAATTATAAAATACCCCGCCTATCCCGCAAATATTGCCATAAACATGAAAAATAAAAAACATAATGACCATTTTGACTTGACATTAAGCCTATATTTTTCTACAGATAATTTAAATGTGAACCACATCAAATTGTCCCCAATTGGGGACAATTATCATATCATTATGAATGTAACTGCTTGAAATTTAATCAAATATTTATTTTATACTCC
>QENJ01000193.1 GCA_013374505.1 Candidatus Methanophagaceae archaeon | reverse complement strand
GAAACTGTAAAGATGTTTCCAAATTTAAGTCGAACTGAATTAGCATTTACTATTTGCGAACATCTATCCTGGGTAACACCAAAAGGTTCTGACAAAATAAATTCCTGTTTAAATGGTTTAGAACAGCTTGAAAACCGAGGTTATATACAATTACCTCAGAAGCAAATAAAGAAAAAGCGTGTCACAAAAAAAATTGTTTGGTCAGATAAAACGGTGGAAGGAACCCAAATACTATGCTCATTAGAGGAAATAACACCTTTAGAGTTACGGATCGTAAAGGATAAAAAAGAAGTGTCCATATGGAATGAATATGTGGATCGCTATCATTATTTGGGTTACAAGCAGTCTATTGGTGATACTTTACGGTATTTTATAGTTTCCAAAAACCTGAATAATCGACTGTTGGGTTGCTTAATGTTTACATCCGCTGTGTGGCGCTTATCGGATCGAGACACCTGGATTGGTTGGGATAAAAAAGATCGGGGAAAACGATTAAACTTAATTGTTAATAACAATCGCTTTCTAATATTCCCCTGGGTTAAAGTTGACAATTTGGCTGGCAAAGCCCTTTCTATTGCTGTAAAACAAATTCAAAATGATTGGCAGCATGAGCACCTTTATCGTCCGGTATTGATAGAAACATTTGTCGATCCGAGCAAATATTCGGGATCTTGTTATCGTGCAGCAAATTGGAACTGCATAGGAAAAACAGCAGGCAAAGCATGGAACGATGAATCTAATAACGATAAAACTTCGATCAAAACCATCTTTGTTTATCCATTAGAGTCAAATTTTAGGGCAATACTAAGAAATCAAAAGAAAAATTTACAAAATGATCAGATAGAAATTGATGAGAATTTTATCAACTTATGGGGTAAAGTGATCACTATCATCGCTGAGGTTGCCTATGAATTTGATAAAATATGGCAAAAACGCAAGCGCATTATTGATTCCATGTTACTTATATTTTTGATCTTTCGTCTATTATTTTCCAAAAATAGTCAGGGTTATGGGACAACGATTTCCGATTTTTGGAATAATTGCCGTAAAATGAAATTTCCTGTCCCGCAGAAAAAACCGATTAGTGCATCAGCATTTACCAATGCCCGTGCAAAATTAGATGAAACAATATTTAAAATACTCAATAAAAGGATCATAAGCGCTTATGAAGAAGAAACCAACAAATTATATCGATGGAATAATCTGCGAATATTTGCAGTTGATGGCAGTAAAATAAACTTACCGCGTGAATTGATTAAGGACGGATACAAGACGCCATCAGATAATGCCTATTATCCTCAGGGGTTAGTCAGTTGTTTATATCAATTAAAATCAAAAATACCTTACGACTTTGATTTAGTAAAGCACGGTGACGAAAGGAAATGCGCTCTTTTACATATGACATCGTTAAAAGAAACCGATATTGTTGTATATGATAGAGGGTATTTCTCCTACGCCATGTTGTATTATCACATAAAAGCAGGTGTTTATCCTGTTTTTAGGTTACAAAAAAATACTTACAAAGAAATAGAAGAATTTAGAAATAGTGAACGAGTCGACGAAATTATCACGCTCAATCCTTCAAAAGATACAAGCAGAGAGATAAAAAAGAAATTTCCCGACATAACTGTTGTTCCATTAAAACTTCGTTTAATAAAATATATTGTTGCTGAAACGACCTATTGCATAGGAACAACTCTCATGGATAAACAATATGAAACGGACATGTTCAAAGATATTTATCATTCACGCTGGGGGATTGAGGAATTATACAAAATTAGTAAAGAATTTATTATTGTTGATGATTTTCACGGAAAAAGTGAACGAGGAGTCAAACAAGAATTATTCGCCCATTTTGTCCTTATAACTATGAACAGGTTATGTTCAAATAAAGCAGAAGATCAGTTATCAAAAATGCTTAGTCCACTGAGTAAAAAAGATGAGAGTACACCAAGAATTAAAGTAAATTTCAAAAATTGTTTGGCCACTGTTTCCAGACATTTAGAGGAAATTATGTTTGTACCTGCAAATTATGTGAAAGATGTAATCAAACGAATAGTTGATTCTATTTCACGTTACCGTCAGAAAGTTCGGCCTAATCGATCCTATTTGAGAAAATCAATGAAGCCGATAAAAAAATGGAGAACAAGTTAAGCGAGATAAGGGAAGTGATCATTATTGGCTAACTAATTATATTTTCAACAATTCCTTAAGTGAATGGGTGCATTTCTTAAGTGAATGCCATTGGGTGAAACAAGGGGGGCGTCGACAAGAAGATACACG
>QENJ01000192.1 GCA_013374505.1 Candidatus Methanophagaceae archaeon | reverse complement strand
AACGCATCTATCTGCGCATATACCTGCCTGTCGCGGTAATGCTTCATGGTCGCTGCTCCTGAAGGACAGACCGCATTACAACCACCACAGCCCTTGCAAACCGCTTCGTTTACCACCATCACGTGCATTAGCTCGTCAAGTTCAAGCGCACCGTACGGGCAGCCCTCGGCACAAGTCCCGCAGCCTATACAAATCTCCGCATCTATCTGCGATATTGCAGGTTCTATCTTCGCCTTCAACTGTACCAGATATAGCAATGAACCAGAAGCTGTTGCTTTGCCCTGTGCAATGCTGTCGGTTATATCCTTTGGGCTTGCACAGCATCCCGCGATAAAAATACCATCGGTCGCTGTATCCACAGGTCTGAGTTTTGGATGTGCCTCCATCAAGAACCCGTCCACGGATTTGGATAGCTTCAGCATGTTTATTACAGGCTCCACACCTTTATTGGGCTTCAATCCCATACCAAGCACAACTATGTCCGCTTCTCGTTCATACGGCTCGCCAAGCAGCGTGTTCTCGGCTCGTATCACCACCTGGTCACTGCCCGGTTTCTTGTAGATCTCACTGGGCAGCCCTCTCGTATATAAAACACCGCCCATCTTTACATCACCGTAAAACTCCTCGAAATTCTTTCCAAACGCTCTCACGTCCTGGAAAGTCACCGTTACATTCGCGTCCGGCAGTTGCTCCTTCGCCTGTGCCGCTTGTTTCGCTATGTACATACAGCAGACCCTTGAACAGTATTCATTACCTACTTGCTTGTTCCTTGATCCGACACAACTTATAAACACAATGTCCTTCGGCACTTTCCCGTTTAGCTCAAGCTTGCCACCTGTGGGTCCACTTGGGGACAATAACCGCTCAAACTCTAAGCTCGTAATCACGTTTGGATACTCGCCATATTTGTATTCCGGTGTCACTCGCGGGTCCACGAGGTCATATCCGGTTGCCACTATTATCGTTCCAAGGGATAACTCCTCGATCTCCTCTTTCTGCTCGAAATCTATTGCACCGGGACATGCCGCCATACAGGGTGGTACTGCTTTACCTTCTTTTATGGTCTCCAGCGTGGCATCGCCACACTTGCCCTCTTTTAGTAGTAAACAATGTTCCGTATCTATCGTGTAAGCAGGCGGAACCGCAAACGGAAACGGTATGTAGATCGCGCTTCTTGTACTCATGCCCTCATTGAATTCATCTGGTATATCCTTCACCGGGCATGCTTCTATACAGGGCGTGCAATCTTTACATTTCGCCGAATCTATGTATCGCGGCTTCCGCTTTACCTTCACCTCGTAATTACCGATATAGCCACTTATCTCTTCAACCTCAGAATATGCCATTAGATTTATGTTCGGATGTGCGCCCACTTCTATCATCCGCGGTGTCAGGAGCGAAGTCGCACGCTCAAGTGTCGGGAAAAAACGGTCTAATTGTGCCACGTGTCCTCCAATAGACGGAGTGTGCTCCACCAGATGCACCTTGTACCCACCATTTGCAATATCCAGTGCCGCGTACATCCCGGTTACGCCGCCGCCTATCACCAGCACTTCCGGCGTCACATCCACCACCACTTCCTCTATCGGCTCCAATAAAGTACACCTCGCAACTGCGCTACTTACCAATGCCTTCGCCTTCTCAGTCGCTTCTTTCTGAAAATCGCCATGTGGCCAGCTACAGTGCTCCCGGATGTTTGCCATTTCGTAGTAAAACGGGTTCAATCCCGAATCAGCACAAGTCTTTCTGAACGTGGGCTCGTGCATCCTTGGCGAACAAGAAGCCACTATTACTCTGTTAACCGTACCCGCAGCGAGATCTTTTCTTATCAGGTCCTGACCCGGGTCCGAGCACATAAAAATGTAATGTCGCGCCACAACAACGTTCGGCAAAGACGCCGCATACCTCATCACCTCATCTACATCTACCGCCATCTTTATGTTTATACCACAGTGGCATACATAAACGCCGATTCGGGGGTTATCTTCCGGAGCACCAGCCGCTACTCCTTCTACACTGCCCACCGGCGGGATTTTTGTGTAATCATATTCTTCTTCAGCCATTTTTTTATCTCCTTTATTACGCTCCTATATTCTCCGCCA
>QENJ01000191.1 GCA_013374505.1 Candidatus Methanophagaceae archaeon | reverse complement strand
TTTCCTCGAAGAACTTCAGGAAATCATCGAAAAAGAGAATTTGCTGTAATCTCAAAGTTATTGAATCCAAGAAGCTAAGCCCCCCTCATTACTCCTTTTATCGACTTGATTGAAAGGATTTCACAGAAGTACAACGACATGAATCGACCCACTAACCCAGGTGACTTTGCCTTTTCCTGCATCATGGTACGTCTTCGAGTTGCAGAGAAAGTTTATCTGTCACCAAATGGCGCTGCCACTTTTCGCGGGGCATTTGGCAAGGCTTTTAGAAATGTAGAATGCCGTATGCCCCAGCTCGACTGCCGGTATGCCCAGTGCGGTGCATGCAAGAAAAGCATCAGGGGGGCACTGCGGGACATCCATAAATAAGTAAATAACTCACTATAACAAGTGATAATTGTGCGTGACTGACGGGATGTTCGTGCAGAGGGTGCATAACTCCAAGGATGGAAAAGTTGGGGCTGTCTTGCGTCCATTGGTAAATCAGTAACTCATTTTTTGGCGCAGATTAAGAGGGAATAAAGTCCTTATTCACAACATCTGCGTTTTTTGCTCAAATGTTGCGAATAAAGACTCTAAAGATGGAGACGCGGAGCCATACTGCTATAATGCTTTTTTGTTCAACTTGCTGTATTGTTTTCTGCTTCAAAGGGTAGCTCTTTTCCGGACGGTGGGTCGTCAGCCCTCAAGTATAAGCTCTCTCAGAAGCTATGGTCTGGGCTATGCTTCGTCACCAAAGCATTCGCACTTGCTCCCCTGTCTCCAAAACTGTATCTTATTCATCTTGAAAATCTGTCAATGTCTCAAAAGAGGCCAATCTGAGCTTTCTGTTCAACTCCCGGAAAGCTAATCTGGCTTGTTCGAGATTCTTGACAGCATCTGTATAAGATATTTCGTTCTCTTCAACGATATCCCGACCTTCCTTGTAAATCACTTTCTGGTAAGATGAAGTTACCACCTGATTGTGAAATTCACCAATCTGTTCATTCAACGCCTTGCGCATTTCTAAGGCCTCGCTAAGATTAATTGAATCTCTATTCAAGTTGATGAAATGGTTGAAGTTTGCCCGTTGAATAGAACTGTTGAGTTTCCGGCGTTTGTTTTCTATCTTTCTTAGTTCCTTTCGAGCAGAAACCGCATCAAAATCCGGGCTGGAACGACGTATCCCATCATCTCGAGTAAATGAAAACCTCTCTATTCTGCTTTGATTCAGGCAAACAGTCTTTTAATGTCTTAATCCTGGCGTCATACTCTGAACGGAGTTCCAGTGCCTCGTACAAATACAATGCCTTCTTTTTGTTT
This sequence comes from Candidatus Methanophagaceae archaeon, assembly GCA_013374505.1. Taxonomy (GTDB): domain Archaea; phylum Halobacteriota; class Syntropharchaeia; order Alkanophagales; family Methanospirareceae; genus QENJ01. The sequence goes on along the minus strand of QENJ01000191.1, from coordinate 996 downwards.
TTCATATGGCTTATGGCCTCCTTTCGTAAATGGGAAATGATCGCATTCCTCATTCTTTCTTCCTAAAAAAATTAATAGGGGTATGCACTTGACTCTTGTACCCCCTACATATAGTATGTCCTGTAAAACTCTCATGGCGAATAATGTAACATATTGAGCTTACAAGAATAACAGTGCTAAGTGAACGATAAGCAACTGAAAGATATCCTCTAACTTATTGATTTTATACGATGGTACGATTTACAGAAAATCAGTGCTTGGCCACAACATCTTGCGGTTACAAAAGTCAAGTGCATACCCCAAAAAATTAATTTAGCTGAATGGATTTATAATTGCAAGGGGTGAATTTTGGGGACATCTTGATTAGCATATTAGATATTAGTTGATATCTTACCATACTTGCCTGTGCCCGACACGGCAGACAGGTAATTCCCCGAGGGCCTATGTAGTATTTGGACGTTACTTAACTTTTTAACTTATGTTTATCCTGCCAAGAAATGAAAGGGACGTATAGCCGCCCCATCTACCCCCCCCAAACGCTCCTCAAACCCATTTCGCCACTGCCCATTTTCGCCCAAGGGAATTTTGGGTAAATTCCTTTCCCGTCCCCAGAGTTTCATAGGGGAGTACCCCTTTGAATTTTGCATTGCATTTTAGGTTGATAATGTGCATATTGTTTTAAATATATACACACAGGGGGTGTTATGCGAACCAATATTGTCATTGATGACACACTAATGGCCGAAGCCATGAAACTCAGCGTATTAAAAACAAAAAAAGCCGTGGTCGAAAGCGGATGCTCTTCCGCTAATACTTTGATTATGTTCTGATCTTCGTTTTTGCTATTTTCGGCTACCAACTTAACACGGGACACTTTTGATGCTCTGCTTTTTTGATCATCCGGGACCAACAATCGTGCAAAATCACGCAACAAGGCAAAATAATTGGGTAATAACATCTTTGATTCCTTAAATTTTGGTTCTATGTAACTTATTG
>QENJ01000190.1 GCA_013374505.1 Candidatus Methanophagaceae archaeon | reverse complement strand
AACACTTCTCCTGCCTCCACGGTAAAGCTCACACCGTCCACAGCAACAAGCTCGCCAAACTGTTTCTTCAAATCCTCTGCCTCTATTACGGGAACGGTAACCACCACCAGCGTAATTTTATCTGTTTTTGTGGTTCATAACCCTGTTACCAGGTCAAGCAGAGCCCGCTTCGGGTCTTTCGCCTTCACCACGCCAGAGGCAAGCAACACGCCATCTGCACCCAGTTCAATCGCAGCTTTCACGTCCGCCCCGTTCGTGACTCCGGCGCCACATAGCACCACGCAATTCTCATCCACACGCTACACCTCTCTTACCGTGTCTTCTACTATCCCCGGGTCCTCCTGCGATACCGCTCTGCCGCTACCTATCAACTCTGGTGGTTCAACAGCGATGGCATACGGCTTCAATTCTGCAACTGCCTTACTCACTGCGATATTATTCGTGCAAACAATAGTCAAAAGGTTTAAGCTCGCCGCTTTACCCACGATAAAATCAATATCCGCAATTTTCAGCCGGTGCTCCGAATGGTTTACAAGCGACCCCGTAGCTCCCGTCTCCTTTACAGATTCCAGTGTTACGGATCCCGTATGACTGCCCGGCGACACGGCATCCACGTGCTGTGCGAAGCAGGGTATATTTACTGAAGATACGATCTTCGCAAGTTCTACTTGCTGAGGGCATATAGCAATACTTATCCCCTGCTTCTCGGCAACCTCTTCACAGATCTTCGCGAGTTCCAATCCCTTGTTACCTACCGATTCCACGTATACTTTCTCGTTCAACACTATAACTGGCGTTCCTAATTTCACTTCCGAGTTCATTTTTTTTTGCACCCTCACATATACCATTTCGCACGGTCAATATATAATAATTTATATTCGCGGTGACTTCGTAATATTACTTTATCAATTGAGACTACTGCCTATTGAGTGTGTTTATAATGGAGTTGTTAGAGAACGAAACCGAACTGGTGAAGAAACTATGTAAGCGGCTATTGCTAGAAGGAGATAAAAAGCAGAATACGCGACTAAGTATACTTGATATTGGATGCGGCACGGGCAAACTGGCAATCCACTTGAATGAGGTGACAGGAGGTAAAGTTACAGCAATTGACCCGGTGCACGAGCGTATAGCAACGGCGAAGCAGAAAGCACATACAAACGAAGTCGCGTTTGAAGTACAATCCGCGGACAAGCTGAATTTTGCGGACGAGACCTTCGATGTGGTAGTATCGCTAAAGGCGCTACACGAGATGACGAATCTTTGGGATACGTTGCAGGAATCGTTGCGTGTGCTAAAAGCAGGCGGTAAAATTTTCGTTATTGACTGGATAGGCGGAGTCACAAGGACAAGAAGTCATAGCAATGCGAAGAAGTATTTCGCGATAGAAAGCAAAGCACATGCGACTAAATATTTCACGATGAAACGTTTAGAAGACGAACTTGCAAAGGCAGGTTTCGCAGAGGTAAGAGTAGAAGCAAATAAGGAATGCGAACTGATGTTAGCAGAGGGTGACAAGACCTAGAACTCACTCATAACGGTTATCTGGCGTTACTTGCAGCATACCCCAGAACGCATATTCACACTTTTGTAATACTAATCACAACCCGTATGACGAAGTATCAATTCCGTATGAAATAACGCCTCTCAAGCGAGCATCTCAATTTTGGAATGCCGAGCGAAATAGAAACTCATATTATTAGGTTACGCCAAATGTGTATTTACCCTTAGAGGGTAATAGCGAAAAGGAGGAAAAAGAAGATATGGCAGATGAAGTAGATTTATATGACAACAAAGGCAAGAAGTTAGCGTCTGGTGTACCAATACAGAACATCAGTCCGCTGAGGAATGCCGCGATAAAGAAGATAGTCAACCTGACCATAAGGACAGGTGCTGTTGACTTAGCAGGTCTGGAGAAGAAGTTCGCAACCGGCGCAATTGCAGGTAGAGGTATGGTAATCCGGGGCGTAGAGAAGAAGACACGGTAAGAGAGGTGTAGCGTGTGGATGAGAATTGCGTGGTGCTATGTGGCGCCGGAGTCACGAACGGGGCGGACGTGAAAGCTGCGATTGAACTGGGTGCAGATGGCGTGTTGCTTGCCTCTGGCGTGGTGAAGGCGAAAGACCCGAAGCGGGCTCTGCTTGACCTGGTAACAGGGTTATGAACCACAAAAACAGATAAAATTACGCTGGTGGTGGTTACCGTTCCCGTAATAGAGGCAGAGGATTTGAAGAAACAGTTTGGCGAGCTTGTTGCTGTGGACGGTGTGAGCTTTACCGTGGAGGCAGGAGAAGTGTT
>QENJ01000189.1 GCA_013374505.1 Candidatus Methanophagaceae archaeon | reverse complement strand
ATGACCTAATTCCATTAAAAAACGGCCTGTTATAGCATAAACATCTTGATCCGTAAGGAATTTCATGCTGCTTCAGTCTCAATTTTTATATCTTCTGACATTATGATATCAATTGCATACTGAATACATGCTTGAATATCTTCAACTTTTATTTCAGGGTAATAATCATCGATAATTTTATTAAATGGGATACCTTCTCTATTCAATTCAAGAACATTTTGAACAGTAATTCGAGTACTAGCAATACAAGGTTTGCCAAAATGGATTCTTGGATTTACTGAAATTCTTCTTTTCATACTTTCCTTCCTTTTCTGAGGCATAACGGCACGCATGACCGGCCGGGAAAGCCAAGCGGACAAAGGCAAAAGAGAGTTTTATAAAAAACTATGCAAAATCTAAAAACGGCCTGGCTTTCCCTGTCAGAGTCCATGCGCTGGTTCTGCATTACAGCTCATAACTTCGCTAATGTTGAGCAACAAATATTGTACATGCATAACATGCTGTGACTACATAATCCGCGATTGCTATTTAAAAAAGTTGTTCATAGCTCAAAACAGTGCTGTGTTGCTTCATCGCTCTTATGTATCAGGGAACCAGTCACTGCCCCTATTTCACGATTTTTCTTCGACTTATACTCACAAACTATCTTGTACGTATCAAAGCGCAGGGAGCTATTTTGAAAATCATGTTTTTCAGCATGCTTTCTTCCCGACAGACTATTTTTACACAGACCAGTTATACAAAGATTACTGCTCCGTTTGAGATAACTTTTTTAGTATATTGTGTGTCAATACGATAAATGACGGGTTTCAATAATGCAATAGCTTATAATTATTGCAAATGTAGAATCGCGGTGCTGACCGGCGCCGGGGGCCGTGCAAGCAAACGCAGTTTGATTGTACGGTTCACGGTGTCCGGTCCAGCTCCTTGTTCCGGCGCAAGCGCCGGGGCAAGGTGCTGGACGTAGTCAGCACCGCGATTCCAGGCGGCGCAGCCGCCTGGAACAAGTTATTCTATTGTTCTGTATATCTTAATAGTATTGAAAATTTATTCACATCGTTACGCAGCAATCAACTCATTGTCGTTTTTCCGCAAGTTAAAGTTTTGACGACTACTCTGTCAACATTTTTCTTGTATCTCAGAAATATTTTCTTGACAAGTTTTTTGTGCTATTTTACTAAATATTTCCGTATATCATTCCATATGGAATGATATAAAACTTCTGGAGATCTCCATCATGCTTAATATTCCGTCATCTTTACGAGCACAGTTTGAGGCATACTTACAAGAGAAGGCTATTTATGAAAAATAATCAGGCTGTATATCAGAAGTGGCTGCGCTATTATCTGGATTTTTGTCGGAAGTATAATTTTACGCAAAAACAACGCGGGAGTCTCACTCACTTTCTCGTAAAACTACAGGAAAAGAAACAAACGAAAGCTCAACAAGATCAAGCATCTCATTCAATCTTGCTGTATTATGAACTTATACTTGCCAAGGATACCCTTTTAAATGTTCCTTCACTTCCAAAAGACGGTTGATAAGGTTTCCCCGGATAAAACATCTCATTATTTTATCTCATCGCCAGACGCTGTAAAAGATATGTCTTTAAAATCCAAGTCGTTCCACTATCAGACAAGCAATATAGCTGCAGCGCGGCCAAAAAAACCTGACGTGAAAGAGAACGTTCTTTCAAAACCATTAGCAGGTGCATCGTGGAGAGCTGAATATACCGGATTAGCAAACGAAATCCAAGTCAGACATTATTCTCCCAAAACTTTAAAAACCTATAAGCAATGGTTGCGGCAGTTTCAAACGTATACTCGAAGCAAACCTCCGGCATTGCTTTCTACTGCTGATGTTAAAGAGTTTTTGACTTCTTTAGCGGTGAAGCGGCATGTGTCGGCTTCCACCCAGAATCAGGCATTCAATGCCTTATTATTTTTCTTTAGTCATGTTCTGCATAAGGAGTTTGGAAAAGTCGACGGGGTTGTTAGGGCAAAGGTACAAAAGACCGAACCGTGCCGCTACCTGAAACAATTCTTCCTGAACTCAGGGAGCATCTTGAATCGTTGAAAGCGCTACACCAGCTTGATTTGGACCGTAACTATGCGGGCGTGTTTTTGATTTACGCATTAGAAAAAAAGTACAGGAAAGCATCAAAGGAGTTTATCTGGCAATGGTTCTTTCCTGCCAAAAACTTGACCCGTATGCCGGAGACTGGAGAATACAGACGGTATTATCTGCATGAAACGCATGTACAGAGGGCAATTAAAGAGGCAGTTGGTAAGGCCAGGATTTGTAAACGGGCCACGGCCCAC
>QENJ01000188.1 GCA_013374505.1 Candidatus Methanophagaceae archaeon | reverse complement strand
TTATGAGATACACGGTGCGTGCTACGATTTCTGTCCACGTACTTTCTTCGCACCTTTTGAAGTAGAAAGGGCGGTGTTTGGTGAGACAAGAACCGATAACCTTCTGGGCTATTACAAAGGTGACATATTCACCGCAAGAGCAACTGATGACGCTATATTAAAGAGTGCACAAGATGGTGGTGTGGTATCGGCATTGCTTGTTTACTTACTTGAGCAGGGCGAGATAGATGCTGCGGTTGTATCGAAGACGTCCGAAGATTGGGTGGCCGAACCGTTCGTTGCAACAAATAGGGCGGATGTATTGGCTGCGGCTGGCTCGAAATACACACAGTGCCCTTCAGTATCTGGTGTTGGAGACGCTCTGGAGCAGGGTTACAAAAATGTGGCACTCGTTGGGCTGCCATGTCACATACAGGGTATGCGTAAGGTACAATTGTCAACGGGTTTTGATGTTGGTGCGGATAGGGTGAAGTTACTGATTGGGCTGCTGTGCTCTGAAACTTTTGATATGCCGATGCTTATGACTAAACTTGAGGAGTTGGGCACGAGTATAAAAGAGGTTACGAAGTTCAACATAAAGAAAGGTAGTTTCATCGTTTACACGAAGGCGGGTAAGGAGATAAAGACGCCAATAAAGAATATGCGTGGCTGCGTGCGTGAAGCGTGCGACTATTGCTACGATTTCGCGGCTGAGTTTGCCGACATCTCGGTTGGCTCGATAGGCTCGGAGTTCGGTTGGTCAACTGTGATAACGAGAACAGATGCTGCTAAGGATCTGGTGGAGCGAGCCAAAAAAGCGGGTGTTATAGAAACGAAGAAGCTTTCGGAAAAGGAAGTGAACGCAGTGAGGAAGCTGGCATCGTATAAGAAACAAGGAAACTTGAAACTGATTTACGATAAGTGTGAGCCTGTTAGAATACTGAATATGCAGGTGGAGCCGGAGAGGCTGGGAAAGTTTTTGGGTGCGGAATGATAAACCCACATCCTTTTTTTCTGTCCTGTGTGTTGCAATGTAGGCATCACCTCTTAGAAGCGTCCAATACGGTTAATCCTACAACTCATTCACACATTACCTCGTTTCAGATTATCCGGGGCTACACCGTCTGATAATGGGAAACCGCTTGTTAAGCCGGGATTTATTTCATTGTTATAATCCCTTGAGGCTTAGGCCTTGCCAAGAAATAAGTTGGCAATTTTATTAACTAAAAGTCTATATTATATCATCATGGATGATATAGAACAACATAAAAATTGGCTAAAAGTTTTGGCACTAGCATAGGAGGAAAAAGAAAAATGGCAAAATGGATATGTACTGTATGTGACTATATGTATGACGAAGAAGAGAGTGGAACGGCATTTGCGGATTTACCTGATGATTGGGTATGTCCAACCTGTGGTGTAGGCAAAGAAGCGTTTGAGGAAGTGGCTTAAATGAGTCACAAAAGAGAACTGAAACCGAGAATTTACGCCGTGGGTGCAATTGACTGGGACAGGAGGCTATTTGACGAACTAATCCCGCTGCCAGACGGAACAAGCTATAACGCTTATTTAGTAAGAGGAAGCGAAAAAACTGCGTTGATTGATACCGTGGACCCGACCATGGCGGACGTGCTGGTAAGAACTCTTGAAGAACTTGAGACCGGAAATATAGATTATGTCATTGCCAATCACGCCGAGCAGGACCATTCAGGCACATTACCCCAGATACTCGAGTTATATCCCGGCGCTAAGGTGGTCTGCACACCGAAATGTAAGGATTTGCTTATGGATTCGCTTTTGATACACCCGGATGAATTCATAACCGTGGAGGATGGTAAGACGCTGTCATTGGGCGACAAAACACTGGAGTTCATCCATGCACCATGGGTGCACTGGCCAGAGACAATGCTGACATATCTAAGAGAAGACCGGATGCTTTTTACCTGCGATTTCCTTGGCTCGCATCTCGCAACCAGCGACCTGTTTGTAACCGATGAGGCGACAGTCTATGAGGCAGCCAAGCGGTACTATGCGGAGATTATGATGCCTTTCCGGTCAATTATAAAGAATAACTTAGCGCGGCTAAACGATTTGACGATAGATATAATAGCATCGGGTCACGGTCCCGCGCATAAAGAGCCGAATTTTATTCTTAATGCTTACAGG
>QENJ01000187.1 GCA_013374505.1 Candidatus Methanophagaceae archaeon | reverse complement strand
TGCGAGAATTAAAATACCGGAGATCTGAATATCTTGAATTACTGCTGATAAAGGTGTTAAAGCGATTGCTACCATTCCAGAGCAAATCCAAATTAAAACTTGCAGCAGTCCCGCGGAGCCGAATCCTATGATCTTACCGGTTAGCAGTTCGTCTGCGGTTACAGAAGATAGCAAAATCTCCACTGTTTTATTCTCCTTTTCTATCACGATCCCCTGCATCAAATACCCGGAAGAAGTCATTATCGCAAGCATCAGAAGAAATGCGATTGCGTACGGTATAAAAAATCCGGCTGCACTCTTCTCTTCGACCTCACCCTTTTCAGTCAGCGTAATAACCTCTTCCTTTGCGGGCTCTTTAATTCGCTCTTTTAAAGCTGTGTCTAAGTTTAACTCTCGCAGAAGATTGTTCATCAAAAAAGATTCTATCGGACGAGTTGGAGGGGAACTTAATAGTCCACCCTTTGAATACACAGAGACGTCTCCGGTTTCTAGATAATCCACGTGAATAACGAAGAAGGAGTTTATCTCATTCTGCATCAGAGCGCTCTTCGCATTCTCGAAGTCGCGAAAAGGGATAAAGTTCTCGCTTGTTTGCAGTGTTCCTGTACCATCTACGAACCCGATGTTCTGCGATTTCTCGGAATCCATTTGTGGCATGAAGCCCATCGCAAATACCATCGGTAGCAAGATTATTAACGGTAAGATCAGGCTGAATATAAAGCCTTTCGTCTTTATCGTTGCCAGGAACTCATGTTTCGCTACGATGAACGCTTTACGCATTTTCTACCACCTCGATGAAAATCTCGTTCAAAGAAGGTGCCTTCAGCTCAAATCTTCTGACACCTACCACATCCATTAACTTTTTAAGTACTTCCTGTGGGTCTGTATCCTCATCCAAACACAATTCTGCATAATTCCCGTAATCCTCTATCTTTTTTATACCTTCAACCTGCTTCAAGTCGCCTTCGTATTCCACGACTACCGATTCTTTGTAATTGCTCTTTATTTCAGCGAGCGATCCGTAAAGAACTCTCTTTCCGTGGTTTACCGTCAGAATTCGGTCGCACATCCGCTCAACCTGATCCATCTGATGCGTACTCAAAATAATCGTCTTTCCCTCTCGTTTCAAATCGAGTAGAATGTCCTTTATCAGTTTTGTGTTTACAGGGTCAAGACCGGCAAACGGTTCATCCAGGATTAATAGTTCCGGATTGTGAATAAACGCCACCACGAGTTGTATTTTTTGCTGCATCCCTTTACTCAGCTCTTCCACCCTTTTATATTTATAATCATAGAGCTCCACCTTATTCAACCAGAAATCTATCGCGGTCTCGGACTTTTTTACCGATTTGAGTTCCGCAAAATACTTTAAACACTCGAAAATCGTTATTTTTTGGTACAACCCGCGCTCTTCGGGTAGATAACCGATTCGCTCTTTAAGACGCTCATTAAAAATCTCGCCGAATATATTTACCGTGCCATTGTCCGCCTTTATTATGTCGAGAATAATCCGGATCATCGTTGTCTTTCCCGCTCCGTTCGGTCCGAGTAACCCGAAGATTTCGCCTTTCTTCACGTCAAAGCTGATCGTGTCGAGAACTATTTTCGTGTCGAACCTTTTTGTTAGATCCTTTGCATCCAGAATCGTATCATTCATCTTTCTTTTAGCCCTCATTTTGCTGTTTTTAGGGGTGACTTTATACGTATTCAGGGTCTGCTCTTAGCACAGACGTAGGTTGCTTGAAACCGACCGCTATACTCAGCGCTCTCAATCACAAACCCTGCTCGCGCCAGTAGCCTTGCCATTACCCAGTCGTAAGTACTGTATTCATCTCGGATATGTGTTTCCGCTTCCGCTGCCAGTTCAGGACCTGACAGTTTCGCAATTGATGTGACCCATGTGTCGAACTCCGCTTCTAGATTAGCCGTTTCAGACGGAAACACGATGTCGCAGAGAAAGAGTCGGCCATCGGGTTTCAACATCTCAGCGGCTCTTTTCAGACCAACTAATTTCCAGAAATCCGGTAGATGATGCAGCACAAATATTGATACTATCGCGTCAACAGGCGCGGCATCGTGCTCGTATGTCAAAAAACCGCCGTGGCAATACACGATATTCCGCAACCCCGCCGTTTCACCTTTTGTTCGGCAATAGTCCAGCATTGTCGCGGAGACATCCACTGCATAAACTTTTTGGCAATGCTTTGCTGCATGAAGCGCAAATGCACCAGTTCCTGCACCCAGGAGGCTGTCCCACAATTATCCAACAACGACAGATAGCATCCCTCTATCACAAAAATATTTAGTTCTAACATCTATGCCCTTTAGCGTTTGTCCTACGCA
>QENJ01000186.1 GCA_013374505.1 Candidatus Methanophagaceae archaeon | reverse complement strand
ACTCAATTGGTCGTACGTTAAATACCTTTGGCTATCCGAAGGCGGGTACTAGTAAAAATACGCAGTTAGCAGAAGCGAAACCTGTTCGCATAGGGGTGTTTTTAAAGGACTTGAAGCGGAAGGTAGCGAATATTAGCGAACTAATCAACGAAGAGAAGTTGTCGCATGCAGAGCAAGAGTTTATCTGGCTGTACATAGAAGATTATCCTGAGTCTCAGATAGCGGATATGTTGCATCTGGATGCGACAGAATTGGACGATATAAAGCAAAAATTGCAAGTATAACCTGTCCGTTGTGAGTGGGTAAAACAAAGAACGGTAATTCTTGGATAGCAAGCAAAGCATGATAGGGTGTGATAAGTATATCAGGTAGGCCATCTTAAACTATCTACTCATGAGTGGGTAGTACCCCCTGAGATTCATGCACAAAAACCATCTATCGGTCGTTTAGTAGTGTGAATCAAAAAGATTAATACACACGACCCCAAAGGCGATATGCCTGGAACGGTTACAATTCAAGCGGTATACGCGGCGCTGAAGAGTGTGGGAGAGAAGAAAGGCTACACGGGAAGATCTCGAGGCACTCATGGATTCCGCTGAAATTCTTAGCAATCCAAAAACGATGGAGCCATTCAGTAAAAGCGATCAGGATATTAAAGCTGGCAGAGTTAAGGAAGTCACTTCTGTCGAAGATATGCTTAGTTTACCTCAACTGGATTGACCCTCGAAAGGGCACAATCGAAAAAGTCAGTGATTTTTTAATTTTTCATCCATCGTACCCAATATTTTCATCGTGTTTGCAAATAGTAAACTACCATAAAGTGATCCCACATCGACTTCCTATCAAAACCCACATTATTCTTATCCAAAACTGTACCAAAACATCAAAAATAGCCATTACACGAGTAAAAAGGTGATAGAAGGTGATAGCTACCGCTAACCACCTCTCTTCATTCACACCAACTTGAATCGTAAAAGCATTATCCCGAATCCAAAAACGGTATAAACATCAAAAACGCTTCCAGTAAGGATTTCTTGCCTTTACCCAGTAGCCCAGCCCTCTTCATTGCCGAAAGCTTTATCAGGTCGTCAAGCCCTCTATCGGTCCTGAGTTGCTTCTTTCTATGCGTCTTCAAGCTTGTTGAGTAGTAGTTCTCAACCCCATTGTTCGTAGCCGGCGCACCTTTCACGAAATAGAACGCTGTAAAAAGCTCCCACTTCCTCTTGATCATTCTCAGCCGCTTCTGTACGTGCTTTTCAAAAGACGTTATTTTCTCCATCAACTCGTCAAATACCCTCAAAGTCTCAATATAAGGTCGCTGCACCAAATTCCTCTTCTTTCGACGCCGTTCTAGCTCTTGATCATGTACAAAGTCTCTAAAAGTTGCCATCTGCTTTCTGAGCCACGTTCTGTACTCCTTTTTAGCCCCCGGCTTCATCACTTGCTCCTCTTCCACCATGCCCCGCAGGAACTTTATTTCCGCATCCCGATTGTAAAAGATGTTCAACAGTCGGTATTTCATCAATTCCTGCTCGATAGTCGTATTCGTTGGAAAATCCAGGACGATTCACTTGTTCAAGTGCAAGAGACAGAGCTGATGAATTAAGTTCTTGCCGAAGAACTTCTTTAGTACACCAAGATAGCTTGAGTAAAGGTCCGTAACAACAAATGTGCGCTTCGTGGGGTCCAGATACAGCGCAAGAAAGCTTAAGATGGTTGCCGGGTCTTTTGTGTCATACAGTTCCTCGCCGATCGGCCGCCCGGTGACGCCGTCCAGCAGGGTCAGCCGAAACTTCTGTGTCCTGCCCCTTTTCGGATGCTGCTCGTCATAGAGCACAATCTGAATATCTTCTAAGGGCGGAATAACGGTTCTCTCGACAGAAGCGGTGAACGCATTGAAGATAGTATCCTTTCCTTGAGGGTAAATGAGCCCCAATATATCCGAGATACCTTGATATGAGACGTGATGAAGTCGCATAAGTTGGTAAATCCGAGCTCAGACTCCAAAAAAGTCACCTTTCAAGTTTTACCAGAAGTTCCGCTCTTCTTCGCAGGGTTCATAATAAGAGGAGCAGATATATCGCCCGATCTTAACGCTACCAATACCGTTTTTGCTGTATGTGTTGTACCCGTTGTAGTTCATCTGCGTGCCGCATTTTAGACACAAGGGCGGCACAGCTCTCCGAAAAATCCCCGTTGCCGTGTACTCGAAATCGCTTGAATACTCACCAAAGATCGCGATGAGTAGCTCCCAATACGAGAAATTGTTCAGATTTGTGTTCACAGATACCATGTCCTTCTAACCACCCACCAATAACATAATACCCAATGTTTCGCATATTAATACCCA
>QENJ01000185.1 GCA_013374505.1 Candidatus Methanophagaceae archaeon | reverse complement strand
GGCGCAGGAGCATAAGGGCAAGAAAATTGTGGATAACCCGTATTCGAAAGATAAGTTCGAGTATGACGAAGCGAATGACCAGTTTATATGCCCTAATGGTGACGTACTCGTCAGGAAGGGTGAATATATGGTTAAAGGTAAGTTACAGTACTCATATTCTGGTGCGAACTGCAGTGAATGCCCGTTTCAGGCAGAATGTGCCGGAAAAGGCAAAAAAAGGAAAATCACTAGCGATGACTATGAGGCGGAACGCAGGCGGATGGCTGCTAAGATGCAGTCAGAAGCGGGTAAAGAAGAGTACAAAAAGCGAAAGGCAACTGTTGAATGGCCGTTTGGGAATATCAAGTATAATATGAAGTTTTTTGAGTTCCTTACTCGGGGTATAGCGAATGTGCGTAATGAGTTTAATCTGGTGTGCACGGCACATAATATGAAGGTGATGTGGGCAAAATTATGTAGAATGGGGATTTCATTAAGTGAAATTGTCGGTTTGGTATCTGGTCAGGCAGCTAAGGTGGCTGCTAATTAGGGTTATTCGTTGTACTTCTCGTGAGGTTCTCGTACTTTGGGTCTTTGGTTGTTTGGTTATTTGTTTGTTGGTGGGTGTATTTTTTTGCCGCTATGGCTGTGATTTTTGTGGGACAGCCTCAAAAGTGCTTTTCCCGTGGATAAAGCAAGGATTTCCGCTTATGTGAATACATCACAAGAAATAGACCGTGATAAACGGAATACAATTTTGATATACAAAAGAGGATAGAAAAATGAATGGGAAAGTTTTAATACTCATCATCGCATGCACAGTAATGCTCGTGAATATCGCAACCGCATCTTCTGTAATAAACATAACCGATGCAGAAGCGGTATATGATGCCAATTTGACAGGTTTAAGCGTCCCTACAGATGCAGTAGCACTGAAAACAGTTTTTATTCCCGTAACAGCGGATGCAAGTCTAGAACAAGACCTGACCGAGGTGAACATTCCTACGATTCCACTACCGCTGAGAACTGTTTTCACTTCTGCAACAGCAGATGCAAGCTTAGAACAAGAACTGACTGGTGTGAACGTTCCTACCTCTCCTGTACCGGTAAAGAGGATATTCATACATAACGAAGAAGCGAAACGTGTTGAAGAACTCTTATATCCAAAAGGACTCATAAAAGATTTTACCGCGCCAGTTATTACAAATATAACGATAACGGACATAACAAACAGTTCTGCCGTGATAAAATGGGATACTGATGAGATAGCGGATAGTAGGGTAAAATATGGCACGACATCTAAAGTTTATACTGAAAGTGTGAAGGGAACAACAGTTGTAAAGAATCATACCGTTGAATTGACTGGTTTGTTACCTAAGACTGAATATTACTTCGTGGTGAATAGCACAGATCGGAGTGAAAATTCGGCAGAGAGTACAGAAGGTAGCTTTTGTACTCTGGAGGGTCCAGAACCAACACCAACACCAACACCAACACCAACACCAACACCAACACCAACACCAACACCAACACCAACACCAACACCAACACCAACCCCGCAAAGAGCTGTTTTCGATACAGGCTCTGGGACATATCCGAGTATTTCTGGCACACACAACGGCACGATAAAACCAAATCAAACGGTTACGGTGTCTGAACTCTATACGTATCCGTGCCCTGGAACAGGCGGGCATACGGAATATGCAAAAATCTGGAATGATTCTGATTGGAATGTAACTGCGAGGTGGGACGGTTACAAAGACGATTGGCGCAATATCTCGTTTGATAGCAATTTCACGCTTGAAGCGGGAGAAAACTATAGCTACACGCTAAAAACAGGCTCTTATCCGCAGATTCATCATACGGATAATCTGTCAACTTCTACGGGGGTCATTACTTGCTCGGAGTTCGTGGATACGAATGGTAAGAGATATGACAGGGGGATACCGGCGATTCGGTTGTGGGCGTGATGAGAATAACGAAAGCATTGATATCCCATTGCGTTGTAATGTGACAGAAAGCAATTACGGAAATAAATACGAGGAGAGATAAAAAGATGAAAAATAAATTGGCATTCGTGTTGGTGGCGCTGTTAGCAGGTGCGGGATTGCTCATCCTGGTTGGAAATGCCGTAGCGGATATAGGGGCGTATGCAGAAGCAGCACATGAAGAGGTATGGAATAATCGTGCTGGTAATCGTGTTTTATCTAATGTTTCTCTGTCTTCAAATACAATTTACGTGCCTGACGACTATGCAAAGATTCAATGGGCGGTGAATAATGCAACTGCTGGAGATACGATAATCGTGAGAGATGGGACTTACAATGAAAACGTGGATGTGAAAAAGCGTTCATGCGTGTTCGGTTAAGTAACCCATCGCGCCAT
>QENJ01000184.1 GCA_013374505.1 Candidatus Methanophagaceae archaeon | reverse complement strand
ATCTTCTGTTTAGTCTTGTTTTGTAAGATTGTCTTTGAGAACGCTTAACTGTAAGTTTGATTACTTCTCGTTGCTTTTCTCTGGTTCCTGCGATCACCGGTTCTACTACTCTATAGAAATTATCTAATTGGCTCTTAAAGTTAACTTTCTTCTTGCGATGAAAAGAATGCTGAGGCTCATATTTTTGATTCTGCTTAAATTTTTCTTCAACACTATTCGAAAGAATTCTATTGAAGGATAGAATATTAAAACCTGCATAAATTTCCTGTCGAATGAAGTTTTCATTTTTACCATGAAATTCAATAGATTTAATATGATATTTCAGAGACTTATAAAATTCTTCATGACCCCAGCGGCCATGATATGTTTGAGAAAAATCCTCTATGCTTATTTCACCGTCAAGAACTGTAGATCCGATATAATACTCGTTGTTATTGATATAATATTTCATAAGACGCAACCGGCAAGGCTCAAGTTTGTCAATGAAGGGGTAATTTTTTTTGATATTTGAAAATGTCTTTTTAGTTGGGCATATAGATTTAATCGTATCACGATCTTCACTATTTATGAATTCATTGATCGTCTTAAAACTAGCTGTTTTAAGCCGAAATATAGCATCTATGCCAAGTTTTTTATGCATAAACAGCAGAGCATAACTTAAATAGCCACGATCATAAACTACAACATCTCCTGGTTTTAATTGTTGAATGTGTTTCAGCGCTTCATCCTGTTCGTTCATAGAATTTACAAAGCTGAAATCATAACTAATGCGACTTTTTAACTGATATATGCAGCTAATCAACCCCTGTGGATAGAAAGCATGACTGCATGGAAGTTTGTAATCCCCATTCTCAACCTTCATCAGCTCCCTTGGAACATTGACTTTACTTCCATCTATGGCAAAAATTCTTCTGCCAAACCACTTGTATTCTTCTTTATCGCCAATATGGTCCTCATATAATTCATTGACAGCGCTGGTTATTTGCTTGAATGCTGTGGGTGAAAATTTTTTACGTGCTTCAGTAAATGTCGATGCAGCTATGGGTTCTCTAAAAGCAAGAGAAATACCGTGTGCATTTGCAGTATCTAATAACTCACAGAGGACTGAAGAGTACGATTCAAAATTTTTCGCAAATACAATACGATATAAAGATAGAAGTATTGTCAACGCATTCACTTTCCTGGATCGCTGCATTGATTGTTTATCAATTTGTTTGCAAATGATCGCAATTTTTAGCTGTATCTTTTCCCATAAATCTAACTCGCTTTCATGCAACTCCATCTCTTTGATACATTGATCTAAGTTTGTAGAGTTATCGGAAGTTCCTTTTGTTGTCAGTGTATTAGTTTTCTTTTTTCGCAAAATATCTTTATAGTTTTCCACAATAGGATAAATATAAACATCCTTGGGACAGCAGATTTGTGTCATTTCCTTATCTGATTTGTTGGTATTATAATTACCGGAAGTTTGCCCAATGTGGAGCCAATTGGTGGCTTTATAGATTGAACCGTGAAATTGACTGGGATCGACATATGTTTCAAATAATACAGGCTTATAATTAAATTTTTGTTGCCAATCAGCAGGTACTTGCTTTCTCGCGATTGAAAATATTTTTGAAGCCAGATTGTAAATTTTTATCCATGGGAAAATCAAGAATCTGTTATTGTTTATTATCCAATTTAATTTTCTCTCTCTTTGTTCTCTGCTCCAACCTATATGAAAGTCTCTGCATTTTAGATGGTAACTATTTGTGGAAACGAACGAAAAGCATCCTATAGGATCCCTGATTCCTTCCAAGCAAATGTAATACTTTAAGTGCAGTCCGAAGTTTTTCTTATAGCCAAGATAATGGTATCTTTGTACAAGATCATTCCATTTTTTATATTCCTCTTTTTCTTTTACAAGTCTTATATATGGGTTGAAATAATCAACCCTACCATTAATATTAATCGTATTTGTGAAATCAAACAGTTCTTTGTCCTCTTTTTTTATGTGGATTCGTTTTTGAAGAGGATTTAAATTAATTTTTTTAGCAGCTTGCAGTTTTTTTAAAAGGACAAAACAAGAGTCAACTTTAAGGTTTCCGGCTTCATTTTTCCAATTGAGGTTTTCACAAATCGTATAAGCCAACTCCTTGCGAGATAGCCCTTTATATGTAGTAGTCATTTCTTGTATGAGTTGGATTTCATGT
>QENJ01000183.1 GCA_013374505.1 Candidatus Methanophagaceae archaeon | reverse complement strand
AAGACGCCTCATCATTTTTATTGCACCGATATGATGCCTGATTTGGGAATCGCCTCTGGCATGGTGAATAATAAATTCATCATAAAATTATCTCGAATAGTAGAAAAGCTTGTTTATAACAATTCGACGGCTGTGTATGCAGTAACGCCATTGATGGCAGAAAATATTAAAGAAAAAAGCTCTAATAAAAATATATTTGTCCTATCAGATTGGGTTGGTGTCGAATTTTTTAATAAAAATAGGTACAAATATGTTTCAGACTTAGAGAACAAGTATGACTTAAATGGCAAAAAAGTTATTCTATATATTGGTAATATTGGATTCTTGCAAAATCTGAGAACCGTCGTTGAAGTTGCCAAACGTATGGATCGGGATGAAGAATACAGCGAATATATTTTTGTTATAGGTGGCGCTGGGGCTCAAAAAGCTGAACTGGAAAATGAATGTAAAAAGCATGGACTTAAAAATATCCGTTTCATCGGAGTTGTTGATAGGCAGCATGTTCCAAGCTTTCTTGAACTTAGCTCTTATACATTGATGAATTTTGTAAATCACCCACACATGGCATTATATAGATCCAGTAAGATATTTGATTACATTATGGCAGAAAAACCTGTCATAGTTGGTGCAACAGGGGAATTGGCCAAAATTGTTGAGGAGAACAACCTGGGTGTGGTGGCTTGTCCCTCAGATCCTGAAGATTTTTATAGTAAATTGATTAAGCTTATCTCTACAAAATATGAAATTAATAACGAACATCTTATTAAGAAATATTCAAAGGATAATGTTTTGTCTGAGTTTTATAAAAAGATTCAATGTTCCAATGAATAGTGAAACAAACAGGAGTAATTTATTATGAATGTAACTTCAAAGAAAAGGATTCTCGTAACTGGTGGCGCAGGTTTCATAGGCACAAATCTTGTTAATGAGCTTAGTTCCCGCGGGCATGATGTGCTGGCTTGCGATCTTCTGAATACCGACAGAGATAAATACATACGGTGTGATGTTAAAAATTATCGTCAATTGGAACATGTCTTCAATGAATACGGTCCCTTTGATTATGTTTATCATCTTGCGGCTGAATACGGACGCTGGAACGGAGAGGCGAATTATGAAAATCTCTGGCAAACGAACGTTATCGGAATAAAACATATTTTCCGCTTTCAGGAAAAACTCAAATTCCGAATGATTTCCTTTTCTTCTGCAGAGGTCTATGGGGACTATGACGGGCGAATGACCGAATCTGTAATGGAAGAGAATAAGATAAAAGACACATACCAGATGAACGACTATGCAATATCGAAATGGGCAGGGGAACTGATGTGTCTGAATTCTGCGGAAATGTTCGGCACCGAGACGGTCAGGGTCAGGCCGCTTAATTGCTACGGCCCGCACGAAGAATATACCCCGTACAGGGGTTTTATCCCGAAGTTTATTTATCTCGCTTTGCATGGCAGGCCGTATACTGTTTATAAAGGGCATTTGAGGATAATTGATTATGTTGAAGATTCATGCAGAACATTTGCAAATATTGTTGATAATTTTATCCCCGGTGAAGTTTATAATGTGGGAGGGAAAACAGAATGGGAAATGGACATTAAAAAATATTCCGATCTGGTGTTAAAGGCAACCGGCGCGGACGAGTCTCTTGTGACATATGAGGAAGCTGAAAAGTTTACCACAAAAGTTAAAACAGTCGATTTTTCAAAAGCAATTAAAGATTTAAACCATGACCCTGAAGTTGATCCGCAAGAAGGGATAAAAAGAACGGTTGAATGGATGAAATGGTATTACAGAATATAGGGTGCATGGTAAAAGTTTTCAGAGGGCAGGATAAAAGTTGTCAGGGTACAGGGGGCAGTTGTCAGGCGCTATTTCTTTTTGACCTGATCAGACCGACCAGCATAGCTGAAATTTCTCTGGTTTCCTTTATCCATTGCTTGCCTGTTTCATCAGGAACGTAGCCAATATCAATTCCAATATAAATCTGGGTGCGCAGTTCACCGCATGAACCCTTGGCATAAGATAAAAAATTTACACATTCCTTGGCAGACTCTCTCTCGATTCCCTCTTTACCCTGTTAAATAAGATTTGAGCCTTTTTCGAATGAACATTTTTCCGTGGTAAGACTGAGGTATTTTTCACGTTTTGTCGCATCTTCTCGACTCAAACAAGCCTCATAGTAAATCAGCCTTAATGGAGTCTATCTTTTGTCGAATCTACCAAACCTTTGTTGTGTCGTTCAAATCTTAGCTTGAGATCTTTGGTAAATCCTGTGTAAAACTTCATATCCTTTATACTCTGCAATACATATGTATAATACACTTCAACCTCAAGCTATTTAACAGGGCGGGTATTTGAAGGAATAGATAATCCGGAGCGGGTAATTT
>QENJ01000182.1 GCA_013374505.1 Candidatus Methanophagaceae archaeon | reverse complement strand
AAGGCGAGTTTTTAGCTATCGCAGGTGCTAGCGGCAGCGGCAAAAGCACTATGATGAACTTAATAGGGTGTTTGGATTTACCAAGCAAGGGAAAAATCTTCTTAGGCGGAGACGATATTGCAGGTTTTGGTGAGTCTCAATTAGCACAGATACGCGGGCAGAAAATAGGGTTTGTATTTCAGCAGTTCAATCTAATTTCTACATTAACCGCTTTAGAGAATGTTATGCTGCCGTTAGAGTTCCAGGATGTGGATACGCCAACAGCCAGGGAGAAAGCGTTAGAGATTCTAAACTTGGTTGGTTTAGGTGACAGAGTACACCACCTGCCTTCTCAACTTTCCGGGGGGCAACAACAACGAGTGGCTATTTCCAGAGCCCTGGCTGTTGATCCGGAAATAATTCTTGCTGATGAGCCTACCGGGAATCTGGACAGTAAAACCGGTGCGTTCGTCATTGATTTGTTAAGCAATATACACAAGAATGATGGCAAAAGCGTAATTATGGTCACTCATGATTTTCAGTTGGTAAAGCGAGCAGAAAGGATAGTGTACCTGAAAGATGGGGAGATTGAGAGAATAGAGCATAAGCCTAAAGAAGAAGGAGGAGAGTTCGCATGATAAAAAAGATCATAACGTTATTTTGTATAGTGACATTTCTCGTTTGTATCGCTCCTTTGTCGAGCGCGGGCACGGATGCAAAGATAGTTATAACAGGTGTAAAACCAACAGAACTCTCTCCGGGTGACACAAAGGAGATACTGCTGACTGTGAAGAACGCGGGATCAAATGATGCGAAGCAGGTAACCTTCAATTTTCTGGAAAGTCAATACATTTCTGTTGTTGGACCTTCAAGCGTTTGTATTAATTCGCTAAATGGATGGTGTTCGAAGGATGTGGAAATCACAGTTCATGTTTCCGAGGGGGCTCCGAGTGGGAGCCATGCCATTCCCGTAACATGCACATTCAGTCAGTACGATTCAAGCGGGAGCCAGGGTACTATTACCGAGACAATGCCCGAAGTGACATATTCAATCGTGTTCATGGTTGAGGAAGGGGCAATGATAGACGTTTCTGACGTTGATATGGCAGAACTTAACCTTGGAGAAGAAACAAAACTGAATTTTACGGTTACAAATATTGGCAATTCTCCGTTGCAGAATCTTGTTTTTTCCTGGAACGAAAAAGAAGGGGTTATTCTTCCTGTTTATTCAGATAATACGAAATACATTAAATATCTGGATGTGGGTGAATCAACTGAGTTAGAATACACTGTTGTAGCAGATGTAAATGCAGTGGCAGGACTTTATCAATTAGATTTGAGTTGTGAGTTTGAGGATGGAACTGGCGGTTCCGGAGAATTCTTAAATACAACAACAGGTGTTTTTGTTCGTGGCGAGACGGATTTTGACGTTACCTTCTCCGAGAGTTCGGCAGGCCAAACATCTCTTTCTGTTGCCAACACCGGAAATAATCCTGCCTATTCAGTTACAGTTAGAATTCCGGAACAGAAAGATTTCAAGGTTCCCGGCAGCACCGCCTCTATTGTTGGCAATCTTGATAAAGGGGACTATACAATTGTGTCATTCCAGGTAACACCAGCAAGCGCTTCGTTCGGAGAAACCGGTGCTACAGAGATAACTCAACAAAGACAGTTTTCAGAAGGAGAAAGGCAAAGAACTGCCTTGGGAAGTAACAACCTTAAAGTATTGATTGAATATACAGACGCAACGGGTGTAAGACGCACAGTTGAAAAAACAGTGCCGATTCAATTCATGGCTATGAGTTCTGAGGGGCCTCAGTTAAAAGCTAACATGGGACAACAACAAAGTATCTGGCAAAATCCTGCATTTATTGCTACTATTGCTTTTATGGTTCTTTTTATTGGAGGTTTTATCTATTACATGAAGAAGAAATCGTGAAATGCGTTTTAACACGATTTTCAAGCGAATATAAAGAGTGAAAGAATGAAAATCAATAAATCACTTAAATTAGCCGTAAATATTATAGTACATAGCAAGTTACGCACCTGGCTGACGATTATCGGTATAGTTATTGGGATAGCTGCGGTTGTCGCTATCGTTTCTATAGGGGAAGGTATGCAACAAAATGTCGAAAGCAGGCTTGGAGGTCTTGGTGCAGATATTATTACCATCTCCCCCGGAGGAGGACG
This sequence comes from Candidatus Methanophagaceae archaeon, assembly GCA_013374505.1. GTDB lineage: Archaea > Halobacteriota > Syntropharchaeia > Alkanophagales > Methanospirareceae > QENJ01. The sequence continues at coordinate 234 of QENJ01000182.1, read as the reverse complement.
TGCTTCTGTGGGTTTCCGGGGCGGGCATGGTGGTGGGATGCCAGGAAGTACTGCAACTTCTGCTACCGCTGAAAACTTAACCAAAAAAGACGTTCTGGTGCTTCAGTCAGTGGAAGGTGTTGAATACATTCAGGGCATTGTTTCAGGAAATGGGGAAATGTATTACTTAGGAGAAAAAGCAACAGTTTCAGTTGAAGGTATTGATCCTTTGGTCTGGAAAGAAATGACCACTTC
>QENJ01000181.1 GCA_013374505.1 Candidatus Methanophagaceae archaeon | reverse complement strand
CTTTCTTCTGTTAGCTATCGAATTATGAAATTTATGAACACGAATCAGAAGGAAGCTTTTGGCTTCCATATGCCTTATCTCACTCAGGTCAGTGGTCAAACATTTACGGCAAAAGATGGGAAAATCATTTATGAACACCTGGATCCTTTTGTGACTTTTGAAGACCAGCGTGAATGGTTTCACAATACGAAAAACCCTCTATATTATAAATATGTTAATGGCAGCATATTAAATAGCTTCATCGAACAGAAGATATACAAAGAAGAGCCACCAGATGTTGAGGATGTTATTTTTGCAGATGATGTATATTTTGAATTAGAAAAATTGAAGGAAGAATCGGATTCTTTATTTGCCAAAATAGAAAAGGAAAAGCAGATAAAAAATAATAAAGAATTGATGGATAAATTTAAAAAAGCCAAATACCATTACGAAATTTATGATTTTTTGGTTTCTAAGCAGTTAGCAAAAGAGATTCTAAATATGGCATCCTCGTGTCCAGATAAATCCGAATCGTTGGGATTCCCGCGAGGCGGGATGAAATTCGATGTTGTTACCCAGTGGGTGATCGCATAGTGCGAAGTCCCACTTGACAAAAGCTTAGCCAGCAGGTCAATAGTGACGTCCGAGGGTCAGCTCCGAGAGGAGAGTCCTAAGCCGGACGGAGCAAGGATGTAGGCTGTGTGATTGAGCCCCGAAAAATGTATAGTTGTGGACAGCAGGATAAACTCATGATCGAAAGATTGCGAGGGAAAGCCGACAGTTTGGATGCACTGGAAGGCAGCAGTCCTGGGTGCGCTATGGCGAGTATTCAGGACACCACCGGGGTCTGAGAGCAGGGCATGTATTCATAGGGGTAGCTCGGGAACTGGAGAGAGCCAACTGTCTCCTTGTAGATCAATCCGGTCAAGGGTACCGGTTAGCCGATAAGGCATAGTCCTGGCGTTGGGAAGGCATGCTCTATCCTGACCAGCGAGCGAAAGTAAAGGAGCAAACAAGGTATCGGGTGAGGATACCGAAGAGGGAACGAACCCGAGATGGGCTTTTGGCAATCTTAGCTGACAGTAGTACCGATGTTGGAGGCAGTGGCCTGCAACGGGAAGGTGGGGAACTGAGGTCCAAGGGACCCACTGTAGGGAAGGAGAAGCCGGGCATAACGTTTTGCTTAAGGGAAACATGGGAGGGACTCTGAACCCACAAACCGTGTCACCGCTACTTGAGCAGAGTGTGTAGTAGGACAGCACAGTTATGCGCCAAACGGGGTGTCGCCTGTTTGGTTATGTTTTCGCAACCCGCAGTCAGTTTATCGGTTAAACGCTTAGCAGTAACTTATAAACTAATGTCCCGAAAACCGCGTGGTGTGACGTGGCATGTGACTTCATTACCACAAATAAAATGAAATAAAAAAATGCCTAAATTCAATCCCTTTGCCTGTCCCGAAAGGGTGCGGGTCAGAAACTCTCTGCCTGTAGGCTGCGCGCGCCGCACTTCTATCCCGACCCGCATATCTCGCTCAAATCCTGTTGGGCATGCCTATCGGTCCATTTCAACCCAAAGTGAAAAATGGAAACAATTAATGTATCTACAAGTAATGACATTAAAACTACCCAAAAAATACCCACAAGTATCAAATCAATACGGGTATATGAGATTGAAAATTTTAAAATTCGCCCAATACCGGTAGGCGAACCCATATATTCTCCAACAACGATTATCCCCCATGTAATCGCTGAGGTTACTCGAACTGCGCCAACAAGCTCGGGCATTATTGCTGGAATTTGCACTTTAATTATTTTCTGTATTTTGTTTGAACCATATATTTCAGCAAGGGAGTTATAATTATGTTCTATATTTCTTAAACTGTTGAGTGTATAGATACAGATTGAATAAGCAGAATAGATACATATTATAAGAATTTGAGATATCTCGGCAACGCCAAAAATCAGGAGGACAAAAGGAATCATAATGAGTGGCGGAACGACACGAATCATCTCTATAACTGGTTCAAATAGTTTAAGGAAAAAGTAAAATTGAAACATTACTATGCCTATAATAAATCCTGAGGAAGCTCCAATAATGAAGCCTAAAACAAAATTCTTAAAGGTAGCAATAATATGGATGGAATAACCAGAACCACCACCACCTTGAGCCGCAATAATCGGATCGCCAGAAAAACTCTCAACGATTGCTGAAAAAATTTGAAAAACATGAGGGAATTTATCTTTACCGATTGCAAAGGAACAAAACTCCCAAAGCAAAACGTAAAATACCAGGGGGATTAATTGTCGAATTATTATTGTGGTATTATACATTTTTGATTTTAGCATATTGGAGTATACCTGCCATTGATCGTGCAAGAAGCAAATCATATTTCTTAATCATTGTATTACTCGACCAGCATTTTGGCTTATCATTTTCC
>QENJ01000180.1 GCA_013374505.1 Candidatus Methanophagaceae archaeon | reverse complement strand
TAGTATTCGTTATATCTCTACAGCGCGGAAGAACGGGTGTCGTGCCCTCGATGCTATTCTCGATGCGTTTAAAGGGTCTCCATTTATTCCTTCAGTCGGTTCGTTCTATAGGATTGACATAGGGGTGAGTAGTTACGATAATTGTAACAACCTATGAGCCAGCTATAAATAAGTGGATAGATTATATGTATAGGAGGCGGGTTTGAATAATAGTATCAAAATGTGCGATATGTGGTGGAAAAGTAGAAGAAAGAGAGATTGGCGAAGAATTGAGAGTTGGGAATGACTTTGTTGTAATAGAGAATGTAAGAGCTGGAGTATGTGTAGAGTGTGGCGAGAAGTATTATCCCCCTGGAGTTGTGGACAGATTCAGAAATATTGAAAAAAGCATAATGGACCGGAAGAAACTGAAGAGATTGGAGGTGATAGGTGCTATGTATAGGCCGAAGTATGATGCCTATTTATAGATGTAAAGATGGCTAGAACGTTTTTGTTGGGGCGAAAAGGGTGAATTTTGATAGGATAATAAGGGGAAGAGATTGGAATAAAAACCTTTTCTGAAGAGGAGATTACGACAATATATTATCGTTACTCCATGCAAATGCGATGGAAAGATTTTGCCTGAGCTCGAGCGATCAATAGCACCTAACTGCATCGGAAACGCGGCTACTGGCTTGACTCCGATCCTGTCACAGTAACAGTCGAAGACCCAAAAACCGAGGACATAGTACTCTGCCAAAAAGGCGACTTGAACACAAATAATGAACCCGCGGACGCGGGCGACTTAGCAATGATGGCGGATGCAACCGCGGCAGGAACATCTGACGTGACCTACGACCTGGACGGTGATGGCAACCCGGCAGATGCAGACGACTTGACACTGCTGAAAAATGTATCCGTGGGTGTGGCTGTGCTGGAGTAGGCGGTTGAGAGGATATTTTTTTTCTTCTCCCTTTTCTCATATATTGAGAGCTATGAAAGGGAATGAACAGGTAAAGCGATGAAGCCAAAAAAAAGGAGTACGTACTTCTAAAGATCAGAGAAAAAATTGGAAGAAATTGTAAATGTATTATGAATGAACGGGTTTTTAAGTGCGAAGAAGAAATTAATCTTGGTGAGGTAGAATTAGCACAAAAGCTGTGAAGGCGAAAGATATGGAAAATGTTCAATCTGTTGGTGTCGGGGTTGAAACTGGACAGAATCACTATGGACCCGGAAGTTATGGGCGGTCAGCCATGCCTCAAGGGGTTGAGAATACCGGTGTCATTGATAATCAAACTGATTGCTTCAGGCAAAAAGATCGAGGCGATTTTAGAGGACTATCCAGAACTTGAAGAAGAGGATGTAAAGCAATCTTTAGAATATGCAGCATGGACCGTTTCGGAGAGGGTTCTTCCACTGCCACTATGAATTTTCTCGTTGATATGGCACTATCACCAAAAACAGTGAATGTTCTTCGGAATTCTGGGTATGAAGCTGTTAGAGTTAACGAATTGGGTATGGCAAAATCCAGGGATAGAGAAATATTAGAATATGCTGCAAAGAATGATATGATAGTTTTAACAGCCGATTTGGATTTTGGCGACATTTTAGCATTCACGAGATACAAGAAGCCTTCTGTGATAATATTTCGTTTGAAAGATCCATCTCCAGACCACGTTAAATCCCTTCTTCTATCAGCTATTCCACAGATAAAAGCTTCATTGGATAAAGGCTCTATTGTAGTAATAGACGACTACCGAATTCGTATCAGGGTGCTTCCGGGATTATGAACGCTAATCACTTTTTCAATTCGTGAACTCTCGCGGTTAATCGGACACTATCGAGTTTTTATGGGCATGCCTTTGGGTAATCTATTTTATTGTGTGTTTCCTAATGCCTGCCGCGTAAATGATCTGGATAACATTTTAGATGGAAACTACATCGGTTTTTGGTAAATGAAAGCGGCAATAGAAATTCATGCTTCTCTTCCCTCAATCTCAGCGCAGGTTTATAGCGGATACACTTAAAACACGTGATTGCACACTACAAACCACAAGCCGCCACAGTACAGCGCGTCCTCCTGTAAGACTAGCAAGACTCCCTGACGTGATAGGTTTTATACGTTCAACGTAGCTTAAACGGCGAGAATTCTATCCCGCCACCCTCATAAAATTTCGTGAACCACTCGTAAAAATGCAGCCTGATCGTATGGATACCCGCCATTATCGCTTCCAGTGCTATTACAACCACAGTCCCGGCTAAGAACACCACAGTCGCCAGAACTACATGCAGACCCAAACACATAAATGTCAAAAGAAGGAACACTTCGATTAACGCCGCGTGGCATAACGCCAAAGCAAGAATCCTGCCATAAGATACGATATTAGCAAGGAATCGGAAGAAATTCTCCAGCAATGCGTCTATCACGCCATCAATAAGAATAATAAGATAATCCATAGCAC
>QENJ01000179.1 GCA_013374505.1 Candidatus Methanophagaceae archaeon | reverse complement strand
CCTCGTTAGAAATCGTGTTTGCTACATTCTTCTCATCTTCAAACGATTGTTCATCTTTCAAAATTATATCCACGGAAACGAAAGGTAAATAATCATGAAATCGCCTGTAAATTTTATGCCATAGTTCTTTTTTTTCTTTTAAGTCTAAATTGCCTTTTACAACTATCAAAAAGTCCCAATCACTTTCTTCTTCAAAATCATTCCCTCTTCTACTTCCAAATAAAAGGATATTGGAATACTCAACGCCGATTTCTTCCAGTATAGTTTTCAGTTTCGCTATTACTTCTCTTCTTGTTTCTATCACCCTATTTATCACTTTCATCCTCCGGCATTACTTCAGTAGCTACCGTCCATAAATAAAAACTTTCTGGAGAAATCACCTTTAGCTTATTTAGAATACCGAATTCCTCTGGAAGAAGAACATCCTTTAATCTTTCCACATCGCCTCTATTTTGTTTCAGTCTTTCTATATCTGTATCCAAACGACCATCCTTAATTAAAAAAGCAAGACAGGCAACTTTTGACGCATCCTCTTTAGCACGGGAAAAAGAGTAGCTGCCACCGATTATGTGACTTCTAATCCTACTTATTCCATTTCTTAGTTCTCTTGTATAATCGTCCTCAATACTTCCTCGAAAGTCTAACTGTGAGATGAGAAATGAAGCCCGTATTGTATCACTCAAAAAAATATCCGTGGACAAACTCATGTCACGATAAGAAGCTTCAATTTCAGCAATTCTTTTATACGACTGACTGATTTCTTTCAGGTCTGTTATGTATTCAAATAGAATTCTGAGGTCAAATAGTTGTTTTATTATTTCCATTGATTTTTCTTTACCATATGGGATTCCTATGGTTGTAGGAGCAAAAGCGCTCATTTTGTCGCCGGTAAAGCCATTTAGTGTGTGTATGCACACTTTCACTTCTTTTTCCACTTCAAACAATGGTATAATAATTGGCTTTTCGATCGTTTCAGGGAAAGGAGACGGCATTTTTACTATATCAAGCATGATATAAGCCATCCTACGTTCTATTGAAGAGTAGTAGTAGAATTTAAAATGACTCTTTGGTATTTTTCGCTCGATGGGTCTTTTATCTTCTTCCCATTTTTTGAATAAACCTTCTTTTAATAGTGCATCGGAGGATTCGTACAATCTTAGATCTTCCTCTTCTGCTATTATGTCGAGGTCAATGGAGAGTCTTTTCAACTCAGGAATGAGCAGCATCAACCCTGTGCCACCTTTAAAAATCAGATTGATGCCATTTTCAACCAAATTCCCAAGCAATTCAAAGGCATATATTGCTTTTTCTATTAGTATTGGGTCTGCGTTTGTTTTTCTATGTTTATCCGTTATCCATTTTCTTTCAAAACATGTTCTGCTAATCATTTTTCGTCCAGTATTCTACTACAGCCACATTTTACAAAAATGTGACGTAGGTGGATTCTGTGTCCATGCACATAGTCCGCATCTTTTCTTTTATCTTTCGCCTTTCTGCATAGTCGAGCATCTCCGCCATATTTATGCGGTAATTACAGATTATATTGTAAAAAATCTTCTGGTATTCGCCCATATCCATGAGATTGACCTTTTTCGTTTCCATAAACAAATCCACAAGTATCTTCTCTATTTTTGCAAAACACTGGTTTTTAGGCTCACGAGAAGAGATGGAGGGTCTTAATATAACCGTCTGGTTTTTTAGTTCTACATATCCATAGTTTCACAGTTTACTCCCTTTAGAAACTTTGCTATTCATTCTTTCAATCTCCTCTAACACAGTTTCTACATCGTGATTTGCCCTTCTTCTAATTCTATCATCACCCTTTTTTTCCTCATATTCCCCCATACATCGCCTATACGATTTATAGGAAACAGAAGATAGCATTTCAGCCGGATCAGCAGAAAAACCAAGTTCTTTTAATGGTGGATCGCTACCAATCAAATTGAACATGTAAATTCCTGTCGGAGCACGGTATGCAATCCATTCATCAATACGAGTACAACCTGTCATTCTTTTCCACTTTTTTCTGAGCTCCCAGATGAATCGCTCCATGTCGTTGTTGGTCCTGGGGATACAATCGAGGTCATATGTATGAAACAACCCACCCCAGAACTTCTTTATCTGTTTGACAAGAGGGGCATACTTCTTACTTGTCGCCGCCTTTCGCTCTAAAAAAGAGAGGATACGCCTCATTCGCCCTTCTACAACCGCCTTTGAGCTCTTATCTTCATTTTCAAGTATCCTCCTTAGCCTCTTGAATATTTGCCAGTCGGATTTTAAGCTCTTTACCAACGATTTTACACGCTTGTCCGCAATAACGGGAGTTGAAATTGCATCTAATTCGCAAAGCGCAGTTTTATACGCATCTTCGTAGGGGTAGATAGATATACATCGCCGAATAGTTCTCCTCACCAGTCGATAGCGATCATAAGTTTTGATATAGTAT
>QENJ01000178.1 GCA_013374505.1 Candidatus Methanophagaceae archaeon | reverse complement strand
GCACGTTATCTACTGTTGCCGCCACGCCGTCTATTTTAACCGCTTTTAGTGATTCGTCCACGAATCCAAGGGAAAGAAAACCAATGCCCCCCTTCATCTCGGCTGATCGTTGCTCTTATCTCACCATTCGATGGCTTAACCAACGCTTTTCCATATATTGTATAATCAAATGGCTTCATCACCGCATCCTCGAAGCAATCCCGGGTTCCCGAGCCACCTTCCCGTGTTATTACACGAATCGGTTCATCCGAGCCACCCACATCCTGCCAGTTCGTTATCTCACCTGCGAATATCTTCGATGCCTCTTCCATCGTCAGGTCGCTTACAGCGTTATTCGGATGCACGATAATAGCCACGCTATCCTTACCTATTACTACCGGTTTCAGGTCCGGATACGTCTCCAGCTCCTTCGCTTTTACGTCCCGTGACGCTGCACCTATATCTATCGCACCTTCACCTACCGCCTTTACACCATGGCCCGAGCCGCCACCCGAAACAGATATTCTTAGATCGGGGTGCTCTGCCATAAGAAGTCGTGCACATTCCTGATTTATCGGTAGCACGGTTGTAGAACCCGCGATTGTCAGTTCGCCCGAAAGCTCTGCTGCTTGCGTAGACGCTAAAACGGTCCCGGTTGCGATTGTCGCTATCGCTACTATCACTACTGCCGTTATCCCTATCGCCTTTATTTTCTCCATTTCACTTACCTCTATACATGCAGAATAAAACGACTATATAAACTTTTCGATTTTTACGTGATTTTGCGGTGTGATATATATGAGCAGCAGAGAAGTATCTATTTGACAATAGAGTGAATCACAAATCTCGCTTTTCTTGAAGAATATTTGATAACCCTTTTTGTTTGCAAAAATGGTTTACGTACATCTCGCTACCCAAAAGAACTCGGCTCCATTCTCCACCCACAAATCCGAAATGAGTTCCTGTTCATAGCCAAAGAGTGCATCGTTATCCATGAGTTCATACTTATATATCAGATGCTTTGTACGCAACCAGAGGACATATTCCTGGAATGCTGTATCCAGGCATTTTGGTTTCGAGTTCATATATTCACCTATTTTCCTCCGTGATTAGCCATTCCGAGCTGACTTCTTGCCACTTCCTTCGTCCTTTCCAACGAATCCACCCCTCACCTACCATGCCACACACAAAGGGCAAAGGGCTCGCCATGAACGCGATGCACCCCCCTATCACAATAACCTTGTTACGACGTCGCATCTGGTACAGCCTATCCAGAGGATCGTTTTGGCTACACATACCCTCTCGGTATGGGACAATCAGCTTCTTGAGGACGCTGTGGGCAACGTCCATGCTCCAGAAAATCCAGTGTCGCAGTGGGGCGGGTCCGCCTCCCGGATTTGTCTCCTTCCGTAGAATTGCCAGGTATAACTCATCAGCGGATTTCCCAGGGAATTCTGTAAAAGCATCTCCCAGCATCTTTGATGTGTGTGCATCGCTCCCGCCTATATGTGCGAAACGCACACCTGCCTCCTGCTGAGCTAACTTATTCACGTAGGGGTCACGATGGGCTGCATTTAACACCTCTACACCGTCCAGACTGAGCTCTTCTATCTTCTTCCCTAGGCAGGGACAGAGGTAGCTAAATGGGTGGGGTGCCACAGCCAGACCACCCTGGCCGTGGATAAGATCTATGGTTTCGGCAGCGGAAAGACCTAGGGGGATTCGTTCCTGCAAAAAAAGCCCCAAAACATGGCCATCTGCAGTAGTGACCTCTTCTCCAACCACAACCTCGGTCTCTAATTCTTTTTCACGAACGTATCGCTGTGCCCTCAAGGCACCCTCTATTTCGTCGTGATCTGTGATGCAAAGGACGTCTAAACCTTTCTTCACCGCGGCATCAACCATTCTTTCCGGTGGCGTGACTGACTCGGGATAGGGCATAAAAAAGGCTTTGTTGAAACCGGAATAATGTGTATGGGTGTGTAGATCTGCATGACCCTGGGATATGGAACTCCCGCTAAAAACAGCTTTCATGATAAAAGAAGAGTTTCCTGACTCTAAAAGTATCCAGTATATTCGCTACGTCCTCACACTGGTCCATTGTATCTTCTAAGATGTCTACTATCTCTTTGAGCAGCAGTCTATCAAGGAACTCATCAGGTTCTTTTAGGGGTGTAGTCATAAGTATTCGCAGCCATTTCCTATTTATTTTGTCTGCTTCGTTCTCTAACGCATTTATTTTTACACAACATACTTCTAACGTTTTTCCCTCGGCACTCAGATCACTCAAGCAGCTTACTGCATTCCCTATCTCCTGTGCCGCCTTTAGGATAACAGTGGCAAATTCGCCTACCGGCTCTGGAATTGTTTTGTGTTCTACTCGAGTAAATGTCAGTCTATTCACCGCTTTTTCAACGCCATCTACTACGTTATCCAGATTATGAGCGAAATAGCGTATATCTGCCTTCTCTTC
>QENJ01000177.1 GCA_013374505.1 Candidatus Methanophagaceae archaeon | reverse complement strand
ATATCCAACTGAAGCAGAATATGTATTTGGATTTAGCTCTTCATTCCACTTCCGGTTTACATATTTAGCAATATCAAACTTCATAAGTGGATTATTGAATAAATCTTTATAAAACATTAATCCGGACTTATTTGCTTCAAGATCTGCATTACTATATACACCGGTTGACTGCACTCCAAATTTGCCCATTTCGGTTTTTTTACCATATTTGAATGCAGCCTTATCACCCTTGCCTTGAATCACAGATATATCGAAATACTCATAACCTTGCCCAAAAAAATGGCCTAATTTATCTGTGCCAATTGCCAAACGTTGTTTGATCGTTTTTATAACTACTGAAGGGTTTACTGCAGTTTTTCCGACCCCCCATGCGATACCATACAATGGTCTTACCCAAGGCTCGGATGAGATTATTCCCATGTATTTTCCACCGGGTTTTTTCGTAGGAAAGTTCTTTTTTGCATATTTTTCAATGAAACTTTTATTATATTTAGCATTAAAATTAATTGCAGACTTAAACGAAGATCGAAGACTTCCACCTCTAGGCATACCTAGAAAAGAAATCGCATTTATTAAAGCTAATTTTTGTTTTCTAGTTATCTTACTTCCAGGCCAAATTCCCAACATTTTACGTATTACGCTAAGTGATTTATTTACAACTTTATTTAATGCGTAATTACTAGGTCTTAGTTTATTTGTATCAACATTACTTGTATCACATTCAGCAAGACCGTTTTTATCAATGCTTATAATTGGATTATTTTGGACATATCTGTAAAGGTTATCACCGTCTTTTACTCCATGGGGATCGCAGTTTATCCATCGCCCCATCCACGATGCGTAATATCTCGCTCCATAATAATATAATCCAGTCTCGTCATCCCGCTCCTTGCCGGTATAACGATAGCGTTTCAGGCTGACATCAATACCATTCTTAGTCGCATGATATGAACTGCTTCCAAACGGGTAATATTCTTCATAAGAAATAATCAAGCCACTCTCATCCAGTTCCAGACCTGACGAACCAAGATGATTATTGATCTGATAACGTGTTATTGGTGCAGGTGATAAAGAAGCCATATCCACATCGATGGTTTTGGTCTCGACCAAGGCAATGCGCTGTTCATCATCCATGATGTGCAGAGCTTCCCGTTCAAGTGTAAGTCCATTGCCATTTCGCTTGCGGTATATCTCGAAACCGCCCAGATAGATACGCTCCTCCAAGGTCGAACCGTTGTGCTCATGCACCTTGCGCAGGCGTTCGCCGCCGGCGTCGTAGACGTAATAGACCGTGCCTCCGCCGCCCAGGTCTGCCTGTTGCATCTGATCTTCGTAATCCCACTTGATCTCTGGTAGATGCGGCATTCGGATCATATTGCCGTGCGCGTCGTAGTGATACCGGGCGGTGTATTCGTGGTTTGCAGAGTAGGTCGGCGCGTCCAGGTCGCCGGGCAAACTTGTGCTTAACAACCGGTTGCTTTCCAGTGCGTATTGGTAGCGGCGGGTCCAATTAGCATTGTCAGCCCGGTGAATCATGCGCAGGATGTTACCCACCTCGTCATACTCGTATCCTTCGATGTATCGACGCATTGCCCGACTATCATTGGCATGGGGAATGGGCATATACGGGAGTTCCGTATGATCGCGCTGGTGGTCTGCATTTTGCCCGACAAGCTCCCGCCCTTCAGCCCTGATCAAGCGGTAGAGCGCGTCATATTCATACGCTGCACTGGGGGTTACAACCTGATTTCTGAAGAAAATCGTTTGCTGCGCATCATCTTGTATCCGGGTGATGTTTCCGACCGGATCGTAGGTATAGCTCAAATCCTGTAGGAGGACATTGTCGCCGGTGCGGCGCGTTTGGAGGTGAATCAGGCGGAAGGTGAGGCGGTCATATTCATAGGTAGTGCGTACCCCGTTGGCGTATTCGATGAGTACTCGCTGGCCCTTGGCATCGTAGTCAATGTTCAGCACAAACGGTGTCCACTCAACCGCCCCGCGCAGGCGCATGTCCACCTTCTCCAATAGGTTGGCATCATTGTAGCTGTGCCAGGTTTCGCTGCCGTCGGGCGTAATCAGCCTGATGGGCCGGTTGAGCGCATCGTAGGCCGTGCTGCTGGCGAAGGTCTCATATTCCAGAACCGGTGAGAGCGACCAGTTCACTGGATTCTTGTAATCCTGGAGCAGTTGTCGGGTGCTGCGCAGAAGATTGCCCTTGAAATCAAACGCCTCATTCGTGACCACACCGGCGCCATCGTATTGTTGGTAGACCTCGCCGCGCAGGTTGAGACTCTCGGCATCGGTATGACCTTCACCATACACCGTCTGTTCGGCCAAGCGTACATCATCTTCACCTTGGCGCACAAACAGATGCGTGGGACGCTGTAGCGCGTCGTACGTAGTTCTGATTGTATTGCCGCGGCTATCCCATGAACGGATCGGGTTGTCGGTCACGCTATATAACATCCAGCGCTC
>QENJ01000176.1 GCA_013374505.1 Candidatus Methanophagaceae archaeon | reverse complement strand
GAGTAAACGTTGCCCTTTCGCAAAGGGGGATAAGTGCGAGACGCTTTTAATGCTGTATAAATGACGCCAGAGCTTGCTCTTCGATTCTTTTCGCAGCCAAATCAGCAATGTGCTGGAGTTTACTCTTTGCTTCCGAATCTTCGAGTCCTTCAATACTATTCTTCGCATTTCGTACAAGACCATTGGATAGCGTCATTGCATAGCTAATGGAACGTGAATTAATGAATATTTCTCTGACCCGATCAATCTCAGAACTGCCGACTTCCATCTTCTTCGCCATGATCTCTTCGATATACTTCTTTTCTGATGGGTTTGAATGATTCAACGCGTGAAGCACAAGGATTGTCCGTTCCCCATTTTTAATGTCCAGTCCCACGGACTTACCCGTCTTTGCTGGGTCACCGCAGATGTCTAAAACGTCATCCTGAATCTGGAAGGCCATACCCAGATTTTTACCATAATTACGAAGATTCCCACATTCTATCTCGCTTCCACAGCCGAGCATGGCTCCTGCTTCCGCACTTGCCATAAAAGCCGAGGCGGTTTTCAGCTCCGCTACTTCCATATATAACTGCTCTGTCGCCTCCTGTAAGTCCCGTAACCTTAGCGTGAACTCCAGATACTGGCCCATAGCAATATCAGAAATAGCTCGGGTGACCAATCTCATGATTTCTGGATCGCCGCATCGCCCCAGCATCTCGCACGAAAGCCCAAGCAAGAGGTCACCAATAACTATTGCCTGCTTTTCACCATATCTCGCGGGATTTGACGGGTTCTTCCTGCGAACGTAATTCTCATCTATTACGTCATCATGAACCAGAGTAGCGTTATGGAGGAGTTCAAGCGCTATTGCGGTTGACAACGCTTTATCACGTGAGCCGCCAACCGCTTCCGCCGATAGAAGACAGATGATGGGGCGAAGTCTCTTCCCTCCGGTATCTCGTATGTAGTTCAAGGCATCGGCTAATATCTTATTGGATTCGCACCGCATCTTTTGCTCGATAACCTCAGATAGCCGAGTGTTGAAATACTGTACTTCCTCAAGAAACTGCTCTTCGTTCATCTCCATTCCATAATTATAAATCCAGTTATAAAAAGACATCTCCTCTTTGCGTACCTACGTTTAATATATACACAAACATACCCCTCAAATAGGATGGAAGATTTTGAGGTGATACCGGCGGTAGATTTGAAAGGGGGCAACTGTGTACAATTACGGCAGGGTAAGAAAGATGCAGTTTTATTCTCGGCCGATAACCCCGTGGAAATAGCGCGAGAATGGGTTGCGCAGGGTGCAAGAAGGTTGCATATAATTGACTTAGATGGTGCGTTCATGGAAGAGCAGAGCAATTTTGTGGTGATTAAAGCGCTAACCGAGTCCGATGGTGTGAAGGGCAGAGCAAAGATTCAAGTGGGCGGGGGGATCCGGTCTTACGAAGCAGCGGTTAAGCTCCTTGAAATAGGTGTGGATAGGGTAATATTTGGTACCGCGGCGTTTAAATCTCCGCAGCTTATAGAACAGGTGGTTGATGAGTTCTCCTCTGAGCGGGTGATGGTCGCGTTAGACGCGAGAAAGGGAAAAGTAGCGATAGACGGATGGCGAGAAGTAACCGGGCTGGATGCGAAAGAGGCGGTGAAGAAAGCAGAAGAGCTGGGTGCGGGCAGTCTGCTGTTCACGAACATAGACGTTGAAGGTTTGATGAGAGGTGTAGATAAAGAGTTTATAGCTGCGTTCGTGGGTGCTGCGAGTGTTCCAGTGGTAATAGCAGGTGGTGTGAGTAGTGCGGATGACGTGAAGTGGATAAAAGAGGTAGGAGCAAGCGGGGTAGTGTTAGGTAGCGCATTGTATAAAGGTAAAATAAATTTTGTGGATATATCGCGTTTTGCAGAAGAAACTTAGACGCCCCTTCTGATTCTCTTTTTTAAACGAAAGCAGCTTTGCAGTTCCTATTCAGACAGGTAAGAACTCTCCAGTACTTTTGTGGGCACAGTTGAAAAAGTCTGCGGCTTTTTAAATTTTTTCGTCCTTCGAACCCAACATTTGCATCGTATTTGCAAATAGTAAACTACCATATATTGATGATATTTCTGGTATTGTACTCATATTCTCTTCCTTATGTCTTCAACATTTTTTTTTCAATCCGTTTTACTGCCAGTTTTTGCAGTTCTTATCAATTGTTTTTAAAGAGAAAGAGGACTATAGTCAATACGAAGAATGAACAGGAATGTAACTGCAGCGATAATTGCGATTTTTTTGATGTGCTTATTAGCAGGTTGTGTAGAAGAACCTGCGTCTGTAGTGCAACCTACGCCCGAAGTGAAACCGTCTGAGAAACCGTCACAGGCAGAAAACGCAACTACTATAACTGTCCCATCAGTTGCATCAACGGCTTCCACAGACCCCAAACTCGCACTTGCTGCCTCCTACGACCAGAAAGGTTTTTCTGTTACCGCAAATGCCTCTCAGTATAATCTACCTTTACA
>QENJ01000175.1 GCA_013374505.1 Candidatus Methanophagaceae archaeon | reverse complement strand
GGATGGGGATTGAAGATGCGATTGGGTCCGATCACATCTACGAAACTACTCGAGACAGTGTAGACGCTTTTGTCGCATCACGGAAAACGCTGCCTGACAACGATAAGGAATAACAAGTCCCCCTGATAACTTTTTTGTTTGTGTCATGGATAAACTTTCGGGACAAGGTTGTACTGAGAGAAATCAGGGTGCCGGTAATCCCCAACGTCCTGACGAGGGGGTAGCTCTATCGGTTCGGGCGTTAAATCCTCGTATGGGATCAAACTGAGCAAGTGAGAGATGACGTTCAGACGGGCATGGCGTTTGATATTAGCATCGACAATATACCAGGGTGCGTGGGGAGTACTGGTGTGCTTCAGCATCAAATCACGCGCTTTTGAGTAGGCTACCCATCTGGTGCGCGCCTCCAGGTCCATCGTACTCAGCTTCCAACGGCGGCGCGGGTCGTGAATGCGCTGCTCAAAACGCGCTTCCTGGGTTTCACCACTGATGTCCAGCCAATACTTGATCAGTGTAATCCCCGAGCGAACTAGAGCCATTTCATATACGTTGACGCTGCTCATGAATTCAAGGTGTTCTTCTTCCGTGCAGAAACCCATCACTTTTTCTACTCCAGCCCGGTTATACCAGCTCCGGTCGAACAGCATCATTTCACCAGCCGAAGGTAAATGAGGGATATAGTGTTGGAAATACCATTGTGTCTTTTCTTTATCGGTTGGCGTTGGCAGCGCAACTATACGGACAACACGTGGGTTGAGCCGGTAAGTGATGCGTTTGATGGTGCCGCCTTTTCCGGCGGAATCAATCCCCTCAAAGATCACCACAATTTTTAAGCCCTTGTGTTGGATCCAACCCTGGAGCTTGACTAGCTCTATCTCCAATTTGGCCAGCTCGCGTTCGTACGCTTTGCGCGGCATCTTCTTTTCTTCGCGGGTCATAGTATCTTTGCGCTTCATCTTCTTTTTATTGTTACTCATAATAATTATCTACTTAGGCTGTTGAAGATATTAATTCGAGGATTACAAGGTCTACCATAAACGTGTATATGGATTGAAAGAAGATGAGATAGAAGAGCGGGCGAATAAGAAAAGAGAGTATGACAACGTGGCTAATTTGAGAGCGCTACTGAGCAAAACACACAGAACTAAATGGACTTAGAATCGGAGCAGCGCTCGAAGTTAGAATTGAAAAAACGACAGTTGAACCTATAGAATGGCTTCACGAGACTGGCATGAGATAAAGAGACATGTGAATATACATCTCGGCGAAATTCCCGATTATTATCCGGAGCCAATGAAGGTTAAGGCACGCGAAAGCTGTGTGAAATCGCTACAAAGATGTGTGAACTCTGCTCATGATGTGGGTGTGAAATTGTGTATCGAAAATGACCCGGATAAGCCAAATCTGCTCCAGTTTGGCAAAGAAGCCGACAATCTATTTGAGATGATAAACGAAATCGGTGAAGATGTGGGAATAACCCTGGATGTGGGGCATGCAAATACATCTAAAACCTCAATATTTGAATTTATAAAGACCTTTAAGGATATGATAATGGTGATACATCTTCATGACAATGATGGTATTACTGATAGCCATCTACCGATTGGTAGAGGGAATATCAATTTCAAGGAGGTTCTTATTGCATTAAATGATATAACTAATAAAGATTTAACATTTCTTTTTGAGATGGCGCGATATGAGCATATTTATGAATCTAAAGGAGCTTTGGAAAAAATCAGAGGGTCTGTTTAGCAGTTCCATAGGTACTGTTCGCCTCTTTCATTCGGGATGAAAAACAAATCATCTAATGTAGTCATTTGGAAAAGGGGGTGTGTAAACACAATAGACATCCGTATCAGCCACTGCAAATAATGAATTTGTATTCTTGAATAAACTTCTTCCACATCCGAAGACTCGAATCTACCAGTTCTTATCGTAGGCGGCACACAAATAAACGAGATATTACTGCGTCTTACCCTGTCCGCGAGATCAGAAGAAACTCGATAACCCACAGCAGCGAGTGCATTTAACACCGTGTGGCCTCTATCGTGGAATATCACGTCAAACCAGTATCTCGCGAATGCTTTTCCTGTCGCGTTTCCTATGGAATCACTACCTAGAATTGATAATTTTACATTCATGTTGATTGTACACCTCCAAAAGGCTGGGGTCGCCTTTCACCGCTTTTATGCTCTCTTTTACATTTTCCGGGTCGACAAATCTGTTTATCTCTAGAACTACGTTTTCTGGTTGTGCATCCCAGATGTCCATGAGCACGCACCCCACATCTATTTTCCCCTCGCCAGGTGGTAAGTGCAAGTCAGAGATGCCATCATTGTCATGCAGATGCACATGTTTTATGACCGGACTCAGGACATCGAAAAAATCACTGAGTGGGATGCCGTAGCGTTCCGCGATGATGAATGCGTGTCCTGTATCCAACGTCACGTAAATATCCGTATTCGCAGCATGAAGAAGTGCAAGAAGTTCAACGG
>QENJ01000174.1 GCA_013374505.1 Candidatus Methanophagaceae archaeon | reverse complement strand
TATATGGTTGATTGCAAGCGATGCAAAAACTTCACCCACTGGCAGCCCTCTCCTTGGAATCAATCCGTTTAATAGCTCGATAAGTCCATATTGCTTGAATAAATCGTAAAGGACTGTTATGTCACCATATCTTACCGATTTTGTAATCTCAAACTCTTTAAAGCGTTTTTTCGGTGGGATTATCTGCTTTTCACCATTTATTGTCACTTCTATACCTAAATAACGGGTGTTACGATGTTTTACTTTGCCTGTACTATCCCTGTAGTTCTCCCGCTCATACACATATACGCGCGACCCGCGCCTTATTCTTGTTTTCGCCATGTAGTCTATATATGGGCTACGAGTATATAAAGCTTTTGGCTGGTTATGGCAGAGTAAAACGCCTTAGATTGCGAGTTATTAGAGTAACGTGATATGGTAGCCTATAAAACTCATAATGTCAAGTTATAAAAGTACCAGATGGGGTAAAATATACGCAGGATGACACAATAGCTGTGATCAGTTATGCTGCGACTTCGACAGCGAATTCAGTTGAAGCGGCGGTAAAAGAACTCAAGCGAAAGATGCCAGATGCTGCAATCCCCTCCGCGGACACAGTCTTCAATTACATCTACGAAAATAAAATCGAAGATATACTGGCGTTCTTCAGAACAATTAATTCAGAGTTTCTTGCATTGACAGGGATACCAGATGAGCCCGTAGATGTCGCCGTTGACTTCCACGATAAAGGCTATTATGGCGACAAGAATGACCAAGGAGTGAGAGGGATAAAGCCAAAAAACGGGACTTCTTGGGGGTACTCATACCTCACCATCGATATGCTCAGTGAGCAGAAACTGACTCTTGACATCATGAACATCACCGGACTGAACAAAGATTACGCCATCCTCATTGAGGGCATAGTAAAGCGAGTAAGGGCGATAGGGCTAAAAATAGGCACGATGTTTCTGGATCGGGAGTTCTTCAACCGCCCTACTATCCGGACACTATTCGACCGGGAAGTTGAGTTCATCATGGCGGCAAAGAACAACAGGCGGATAAAACGGATGTTAGAGGAGCACAAGAGAAAAAACGGTGTCACACCTGTGATTTTTAAATACCAGTTCAAGGATACAAGTAGTCCTGAGTTTTATCTGGTCGCAATACCAAATCAGGACTATGACCCGGAGGATGCTAAAAATAAGAACGAATTCCGCTTATTCGCTACAAGCATAAACTTCGGCTCGGTTGATGAGTTCGTTAAGCGATTGCCCAAGGAGTACAAAAGAAGATGGAATATAGAAACAGGGTATAGGGTGAAAAACGAATTTAAAATAAGGACCTGCTCAAAGGAGGGCGTGGCAAGGGTTTTATTCTTTGCTATTCAGTGCATTATGCACAATTTCCTGAACGTGCAGAAGAGCATCCTGTCCATCACCGCTTACGAGTTGAAATCGCTTATCGCCCAGGACATACAAAAATTCTTTGTGGAAGGTAAGTCTCTGAATTCCCTTCCGCTTAGGGTGTTTTATACAAAAATTGCTACTTACAATGAGCATAGGGTCACGGAACTATGCAGTAAATTAGCAGCATCCTGATTCGATCTATTCCAAGACTGCGATTTTATCAGGGCGTCAATAGCGTGAGCTATCGATTTTTTAAAAGGGTTATGCACGCTGATGTGAATAAAACCACACTTTTTATGCTGCTTCTGCATCAAAACGAAACAAAAACACCATCAGCTCTGGTTTCACCCAAATCATACACGTCATCTTCATAGTCTCTATAGGTCGTCGTACCAATGTGTTTAAAGTGGTTGTGTACGTGTTCGAAACTATATTGGTTCGGAACTACTGTTGTTAGAAAAATATCAACACAACTTGAATAGCAAGACAGAGTTCAACGACAAAGGCTATCCCATATAGGATTTGGAAGACCTTGAAGCATTGATGTAATAGACCCTCATCCTAATCTACTATTTGAAATCATTTCCGTCTCAATAACACGAACAGAACAAGGAGCATTGTTATTGCAAGAGGAGCTTCGAATCCCGGTACCCCTTTCTCCTTTTCTGACGATTCTGTTGGCGTTGGTGTTAGCGTTGGAACAAATGCAGGTGTTGGAGAAGCGGCGTGGGTGACCGCAGGCGATGCAACCGGCGAAGGAGTTACTACCGAGGTCTGAGTTGGTGTTGACGTTGACGTTGATGCTGGTGCTGATGCTGGTGCTGGTGCTGGTGTTGATGCTGGTGTTGATGTTGGCGCAGGTGTAGACGTCGAAGTGGTGAAAATCGCTTTCCACGCATCTATTCCACCCTGCATGTTATAAACGATGAAGCCTTGGTGAGCGAGTCTGGCACTTTCCTTATTACTTTTATCACCGGATTGGTCATGCACGATTAACGTTTTAGACTTATCCAATTCGGCCATTCTGTTCTCTAACTCAGGTAGCGGTATGTTTATCGCTCCCGGTATCTTCTCAGTACTGTATTCCTCTTCTGTCCTAACATCCAGCAGGATAATCTGTTCCGGACTTTCCTTA
>QENJ01000173.1 GCA_013374505.1 Candidatus Methanophagaceae archaeon | reverse complement strand
AAGACGGCCTATGCAAGCTACTGGGCAGAACTGATAAATGAATGGATGGAAAAGGGTGAAAGACAAATTCAGCTTTATCATCTGTTTCAGCATGTTTTATGCGAGCTCGATCTTGGACAAATACCTGACAGAGCTCTTAGCATTCAGTTCCAGATAAGATTTATTGCCATGTCGGGTCTTTGCCCGAATTTAAACCGTTGCAGTATATGCAAGATTAAACTTGAGAAGATAAAAAAAAACGAGGTGGTATTTGATCTTCAAAAGGGCGGGCTTGTATGTGAAAGGTGTGTGACTGGATCGTCACGACAGATATCTCTTTCAAAAGGGACTATAAAGCAGCTCCTTTGGATCAAAAGCGGAAATTTGGATAAGGTGAGCAGGATCAGATTTTCCAGCCAGGCTTTAAAGGAGGGCCTGAAATTTATGGAAATGTTTGTGCCTTATCATTTGGGAAAGGAACCGCGGAGCCTTGCTTTTTTGCGGATTTGGCTATTACAGAAATCTTTCCTTTATTTAACGTAAAAAAGGTAATTATAAGATCATAGTCTCCAAAATCCGTGCGGCGGAGCATGATAGCTGGCGTGGAAAAGCTCGACATCCGTTATATGCTAAGGAGAGTTGTGGCAATTGTAAAATAGAAAAATACGCTGATGATATCTATCGCCGTTGTTACAAGAGGACCTGTTGCTACGGCAGGATCGATATTTATCCGTGCAAAAAGCATAGGCACCAGAGAACCTATCAGCGCGGCAATAGACATGGAACAGATTAAAGCAGCCCCAACCGATATTGCAAGCGCCCCAGTGTCGTATCGAACCTGAGCAACAATGCCGATAAGGGCTCCGTAAATAACGCCTAAGATAAGACCAATTGCGAGTTCCTTGAAAACAACAGACCAGATATCTCTAATATTGAGACGTCCTGTTGCAAGACCACGCACCACAATTGTAGAGGATTGTGTGCCTATATTCCCCCCCATACCCATGATGACAGGAATAAATGCCGCAAGATAAACAAATTCGCTCAAACTCTCTTCAAAGCGACCAATAATTATAAATGCAATTATTCCGCCAACACAGCTCGCAAATAGCCATGGCAGCCTTATTCTTGTACTCCTGACGACAGACTGTGTTTCAACAAACTCCTCGCCTGCTCCTGCCATTTTCAATATATCTTCAGTAGCCTCTTCCCTGATGATATCAATAATATCATCAACGGTAACGATACCAATAAGTTTGCCATATTCATCAACAACCGGCACAGCCAGGATATCATAACGCTCAACGATTTTTGCCACCTCCTCCTGGTCCACGTCGGTTTTTACCGCAATCACGTCTGTTGTCATAAAATCTTTAAGGGGGGTGTCTGGCCGGACCACTACAAGCTGTCTTAGCGAACTGACGCCTACCAGCTTGCCATATTCATCCACTACATAAAGATAAAAGGGCATCTCAACATCCATATACTCCTTTTGCAGCGATTCAATGGCCTCTCTGGATGTTATATCCTCCCTTAATGCAATAAAATCAGGGATCATGATACCGCCTGCGGTATCATCTCCGTAACGAAGCAATCCTTCAACCTCTTCGGAACCCTCCTTTTTCATCTTTTCAAGAATAGAAGCGGATTTATCCTCTGGAAGTCGTCCGATCAGGTCAGCAACATCATCAGTCGGCATATGATCCAGGATTTCAACAAGATCATCCAACTCCATTTCTTCAACAAAGCCCATAAAGGTATCTTCATCAAGTTCGCTGAAAAGCACCCCTTTTTGCTCTATATCACTTATCATATCGAAGAGTTTTCTCTGATGGGAAAGAGATAAAGAACGAAATACTTCTGCGAGATCAGCCACATGTGTCTTGTCAACTATCTTGACAAGGTGGGTTGTGGCATCCCGTCTCAGCAATCTCCTGATGCTTTCGATAAGTATTTTATGACGATCACTTTGCATAATTACTTTACTGGAACAAATAGTACAAAGCCCACGGAACACGGTAAGCTACAGTTAAAAGTGCGTTATATGCTAAAAGGCCTAAAGTTGAGGCTCACACCGCGATATTTTTTACCACGAAGAACACGAAGAACACGAAGAGTGCGAAGATAAAGAAAAATCCTTCGTGTTCTTCGTGGTGATTAATAATAAGATCACCTAAGTTGATGACATTGAGTAATAAATGCCTTGTGAGCTAACATTATGGGATCTGGATATTTACTATCTGTCCCCTCTTTCCTAAAATCTCTATTGGTTTATCATTTAAAAGCAATTGAACACCTGTTGCATTGCCGACCAATAAATTAAAACCGGACGACGCTTCAAGCTCACGGCGATCTCCAGGTTTCAGGCTGTATTCTTTCGGCTTTTGACCATCTATTATTACCTTTATCCAGGTTGTTTCAATTGCTATGATACTAAGCAATAACCTTTTTTCGGATCGTTTGCCAACTAAATCGGAGTCTAACTCACTGCCATGATCGACTTTGGAAGCAATGTTATCAACACCATTACCTGTCTTATTATTAT
>QENJ01000172.1 GCA_013374505.1 Candidatus Methanophagaceae archaeon | reverse complement strand
AAAAACATCAGATTCTTTATCGTAGGATGTCCAAATCCTTTAATACTGGACTCCCAACAACTCGGGTACAAGAGTCAATATATTTTTTATGAATATTTCATCTCACACACGGTCTATATCCTATTTATAAACCCCATAATGCCTTAACATTATCTACCGAGCACCTGCCTAAATTCAGTTTTTGAATTGCCTCGATACGTTTTCGGTCAATTTCAGATAAGCTCGAAAGTGCAGGCGCAATATCGGAATAATCCCAATGTGAATTTTGTAGCGTGAAATCATTGATGAATGAATGAACAAATTTTCTAGCTTTTTCATATCCTTCGATTATCATAATAAGTGTTATTCGTATGACTTCCATGTCCTGTCTTTCTTTCTGTGAGAAACATAATACTATCGCCTTTTCAATCGATTTCCTTGCATCTCCTAACTTGTCCAGTACAATGAGTAGTTCTGAGTAATTCGATCTCAAAGATAGATTTTTTGGGAATATCTCTATGGCTTCTTTAAATGTTTGTTTGGCTTTTTCCATCTTATTGCTTCTCCAAAACAGTATTCCTTTTCCACTCCATGGATCTGCAAACTTCGGATTGAGTTCTATGGCCTTGTCGTATGCTTGGATGGCTTCTTCCTGCTTCCCTGACACACTGAGCGCATTTCCTTTTCCATTCCATGGATATGCTAACTTCGGATCGAGTTCTATGGCCTTGTCGTATGCTTGGATGGCTTCTTCCTGCTCCCCTAACTCACTGAGAGCAGCACCTTTTCCATGCCATGGATATGCATCCTTCGGATCGAGTCCTATGGCCTTGTCGTATGCAACTAATGCATAATCAATCATTTTCAAATTAATAAGATCCACTCCCAAGTTGTGCAACTGTTCTCCATTTGGGACTAAGTCAACAATATCAGAGAACGCTTTATTTTCTGCTTTGTTTTCACCTGATTGTGCAATCGCGATTCCAAAATTGATGACAACCTCACCAAAGAGCCATTCGTTTGGTGCATTATCTTTTTGCTGGACGAGCTCTTTCCAATATTCCGTGAGCAATGGATTTTCTCGTGCTAAGTAACTTAGAATATGAAAGTTCATGAATTCATCACGGCATCGTAATACCAGTTCAACGAATGCCTTCAGAAGCGTTTTGCTCATAACTGTTCGTGTACTGAAAAAGTAGGGAATGGAACTGCAGGCTTTTTCCGAATCTGTCTCGAAAAATGTTCTTAGTAGACTTGAACAAGTATTCACTATGGAATCATAGGTTCTACGTTTTTCTAATATTCTCCTTGATTCATCATTAAGATGAGTGCCGGTGATTCCCAACCAACGTTCTTCCTTTTTCATTATGGGATGCAAGCCAATTTCAATTTTTCCTTCTTTAGCCATTTGATCTATGTAATCCATTTCTTCATTTTCAAAAGCAGATATAATATTGTTCGCAATGTCCTTGAAAATCCCCTGGAACTTATAGGCTAAACAATAAATATTGTGTTCCCATGAATTCAGAGTACGATAGATTTTATCATACCGGGAGGAAGTCCTCTTAAGATTGTCTTTGACAATACTTTTAACCTCATCATCAGCCAATTTCATTTCTTTTCTTTGTAGCGCTACATATAACTGACTAAATGAATCTGACTCGATTTTATCTTCTTCAAGTACCAGTTTCCAAAATTCTGACATCTCTTTTTCATCGGAGGAAAACTCTTCAAATTTTGGTCTAAATTTTTCGACATCGGTCCCTTTAAGTAGTTCTGGTAACTTATGAATCTCAAAATTTTCTTCAATGGATTTCTTCCATGTTTCCGTGAATTGGAATTCATCCCATGTCCTCCCGGCACCCCACACGATATGATGATTATTTCTGAGTGATCGTATAAGTTCCTTCAATGGCTCAGGGTCAGGTATGTTTGTAGGTATATGTTCCATACGGTCAAATATGCATATGAAGTTCTCATCTTCCACATAATAGTATTTCCTCAGGTGTTCGATTAATTCGTCATAGGTCGGAATTTTCTTATCGATCAGGATTACATAAGATCGGATGCCATTCATATTTTTGAATATCTCCCATGATGCAACATTCAGAAGTGTTGATTTCCCGGTGTTTGCAGGAGAAATCAAGTAATAAGGTTTTGCGTATTCTTTAGAAACAAGGTCCAAGAATTCTTGTGTTTTATTGGTATTCACAAAGCAGCTTTGAATTTCAGAATAATTTGTTAGTTGTCTTGTTTTCAATTTATCTTTTATCTCACCTGGACGACCCCACCCAACATTTTCGCGTATCGACCATCCTGAAGGTTCTTCCTCTTCTTTTGGTCTGAAAATGCGCTCAGGGTCATTTGCCTTCTTTTCGTCATCAATAAAAATGGTATCACTTAGAGCGAATTTGTAGGATTCTGGGAAATCAAGATAGGAAGGACTGGTTTCACCAGCCACAGATGGCACAATCGAAAAAACCAGTGATTTATCAACGCGGAGATCGCAGAGGGCGCAGAGTTTAAGTGTGTTCCAAACTCCGCTTGGTTTTTC
>QENJ01000171.1 GCA_013374505.1 Candidatus Methanophagaceae archaeon | reverse complement strand
TGTGGAAAGACGATGTGCGCAAAAGCGTTAGCGTCTGCATTGCCCAATTGCGAGTTCGTGAAGGTTGGTGCCGGAGAGCTATTCAGCATGTGGCTCGGGGAATCCGAGCGGAATGTGAGGATGATATTCAAAACCGCGAATGACAAATTAGAAGAGGGTGAGAACGATTATGGTGTGATTTTCTTTGACGAGATTGATGCGCTGGCACAGGAACGGGGTATGTACACGGGCTCATCTGGTGCACCGGAAAGAGTTACTGGACAGTTACTGGACCTCTTAGATGGCTTTTATTCGCTGCATCCACACCTCACTGTTATCGGTGCGACCAACCGTTTGCATCTTATAGATTCGGCATTCCGGGCCCGATTTGACAAGATTATTGAGGCACCAAAGGCCGATAAAGAAGCTGCTCTTTCCATTACCCCAATATATGCCAAGAAAATCCCTATTGACCGCTATCTGGCAGAGGAACAAGGCGGCGAAGCAGAAGCAAGGACGTATCTGGCAAACGCGATTGTCGAATATATATATAAAGACGCATACGTGGAAACAGAAATAGGGCGGATAAAGAGTGGAGATACGGTGACTGGTAGGTTCATTGCGCAGATATTCCACTATGCAAGGGATAAAGCGTTAGAAGAGCGGACACTGCTGACATTGAAGCGCGGTAAAATTAAGGACGATGCGCTGAGGCAGATGTGGCAGGATGAACGGATTGCAGAAATATTAGATGTAGAAAGCAAGATGGGTGAATTGCAGAAGCGCTATAAGCACATAGAGGATATCGGCGTGAACCTGGAACTGCTGAAGGAAGGTTTTGACAAGTTTGTGCAGAGAAGAGCGGAAGAGATGATTGTGTCGGGATATGAGGTACTACCTGAAGAAGACACAGGGATGCATTATTAAGTCTTTTTCTTTTTTCTTTTTTATAAGTGCATAAAATGGAAAAGGTTGATTTGTGTAGATGGCAAGGGATAGAGCACGAATTCCGGATCGGCATAAGTTCAGAATCGCCGGGGTTATATCGGTATGCGCGATTTTATCATGTGGACGAGGTGATTCATGCACTTGAGACCTATACATTCTTTGACGGTGCGAATGCGATATGTGCGAAGCTGCGAAGAAGGAACGACGGGTTTTTGAGGAATGGTTCCCGGATTTATATATGCACCGGTGGTCACTTAGAGATTGCCACGCCCGAATGCAGAAATGCTTTTGACGTGCTGAAATATGATAAGGCAGCAGAGCTGTACATGCAATTGGGTGTGGAGAAAGCAAACGAAAGATACAAGAAGAAGTCGAAGAAGAAAGGCAGTCAAAGTACGTACATACAGTGCTGGAAAGCGAATGTTGAGATAGACAAGAGATACAGTCGGGGGACGCATGAGTCCTACATCGTGGAACGGAATAAATTTGTGGGCAATGAGAACTTACTCATACCGTTTCTGATACTGCGTAAGATTTTCTTTGGGGCAGGCGGGTTTGTAGCGGAGAAGGGCGATATAAGATACGTGATTTCACCGAAAGCGATGGTTTCTCGAAGGGTAGTCACGGAGTCGCCATCGCAATGGCCGATTCTATCCACGCGGGACGAGCCGTTGAGCACAAAGGACAAATACCGTGTACATGTAACATCTGGAGAAGGCGTCCGTTCTGAGGTAACAAGACTGCTCAATAACGCGCTTACTTCGTATGTGATAGACGCGATAGAATCTGAGAAGATTACGCATATAGAAGAGCTCTGGAATCCGCTACAAACATTTAAGGATATTGCTGCGAATACAGAAGGAGATTGGCGAATAAAATTGATGAACGGGAAGACAGAATCAGCCATTGATTATATCAATCATCACTACCTCTCGGTGATAGAAGAGTTATTTGAGGAACGAGAGACATCTGACTGGGACGTGTACGTTCTGGATACGTTCAAGAGGCTCTGTGATAAGTTCAGTCAGGGATTGCTTGAAGACCCGTATGTGGTACGTCGTTTGGAATGGTTACTGAAGTTAAAGGTAGTAGAAGACGAGATAGCGGATTTTGAATATAACTATATCCCAAAAGGTAAGTTCGATTATCGGAGTATGTACCAGATGGATGAGCGAATGGAGAAGAAGATAGCGGCATCTTTTGAGTTCACCAATCTCTGTGATCATGATTTATACGAGCAGGTAGCGGATAAAGTAGGTGCAGAGCGGATTTTAACGGAGGCGGATATAGGAGAAGCGTTGTTAGCACCACCGAAGAATTCAAGAGCCGAGTTAAGGGTGAAAATTGCATCAGAATTCGATAATGCGGCGTTGTACTGGAATAAAATAACGATAACAAAGGAGCCAAGGATAAAGATAGACCTGAGCCGCCCGACAGAGGAGGAATATTCGCGGCTATTTGAGCGGTATCCGGAACTGGCGAGGATGCCAAGTGCCGTAGTAGTTTTTTTGCGTGAACGGAGACGTGGAGAGACGACAAGGCAGGTTATGGTGCGACTTCTTGCCGAGGAAGAGGATATAAGAGGCTGGGAGGAGGATATAAGCCGGGAAGTGA
>QENJ01000356.1 GCA_013374505.1 Candidatus Methanophagaceae archaeon | reverse complement strand
ATGTTAGAACTAAATATTTTTGTGATAGAGGGATGCTATCTGTCGTTGTTGGATAA
Source organism: Candidatus Methanophagaceae archaeon (assembly GCA_013374505.1). GTDB lineage: Archaea > Halobacteriota > Syntropharchaeia > Alkanophagales > Methanospirareceae > QENJ01. Next base: position 2,499 of record QENJ01000356.1, on the reverse strand, counting down.
TTGTGGGACAGCCTCTTTACTCAACATTCCGCACATTTTGGTATAACAGATCAGTAAATTCAAATTTATAGAACGGATAGATTATAGGAGGAGAAGATGAGGTGTGTTATTTGCGAAGGTCGGGAAATCGAGGAAAAGGAAGTAGAAGAGGAGATTAAAATTGGGAATGATATAGTCCTCGTGCCGGTTAAGGTAAAGGTCTGTATGAGTTGCGGCGAGCGATATTATGATAGAGAAACGATGAGGATGCTTGAAGAGGTGGAAGATAAGATAGAGAAGAAGCAATTGAAATTCGAGCTAATAGGGAAAGTTTTGAAAGTAGCAGGAGTTTAAAGCGAGTGATTGAGTCTTTTGGATTTTATGTTATCTTCTACCCTTTTAAATAGCTAGCTCTCCCACTAATTTACCCCTTTCCAGCACTATACCTTTATCACAAATCTTCCGCGTCCATTCCAGGGAATGAGACGATATTAACAGCGTCTTTCCGTGCTGGCTTTTTAGATAGTTCACGAGCAGGTCACACGTATTCATGTCCAACCCTGAGAACGGTTCATCCAGTAATATCAAACCAGGATCATGGAGTAACGCACGCACAATGTCCGCTCGCTTTCTCAAGCCATGCGATAAGTTCTTCACCTGCACGTTATACCAGCGGTTCATGCCTAAAATCTCAATAGTATCCCGGAACGCTTCTTCTTTTACGTCAAACAGTTTCGCATAGAACAGTAAGTTCTCTCGGACTGTCAGTTCGTCATACAAGAAACTATCGTGCGTTACTAACCCAATTTCTCGTCTTATTTCGCAGTTCTCGAGGGCGTCCGTACCGAATATCTTTACCGTCCCCGAAGTAGGCGATATGTGCGTAGCGATTATCCGCAGCAGCGTGGTCTTTCCCGCGCCGTTGTGCCCGGAAAAAGCCATAAAATCGCCTGTGGCTATGTTCAACGACACGGAGTTCAACGCTTGCAAGTAACCATATCGTTTCGATACTTCACGGATTTCCACGGCTATTGCGTTGTTTGACATTTGGCATCCCCTCTAAGCGCGTCTTATACTTCAATAAATACTTTTATATGGCTATGGCATAATAAAGTAAATGGAGACTATGGACTGCTTCTATCATATTACTCCAAGGCCATATTAAAAACATTATTAACCAGTAATGCTTAACATATTCAAGATCGAGGAAAAAGAACGGGGGAAGATATATTCACCTAGAATTATTAAGAGGATATTGTGCTAATGATGCAGATAAATAAACGAAATATTCTTCTCGTAATCGCAGTAGCAATGTACGTAGTCGCATCGTACGCTGCTTATGATTCCACAGTAAGTGCCGAACGGGGTGATATTTACTTCTTGTATCTACATGTGCCTCCTATCTCGGTTTGCTACCTCGCTTTTTCTATTTCGCTTATCGCAAGCATCGCATTCCTGGCTAAACGGCAGCTTGTGTATGACCGTACGGCAGAGGTATCGGCAATGTTAGGGCTGGTTTACGGCGCCGTGGCGTTAATAGCGGGTGCTATTTGGGCGAAATCCACGTGGGGCGCGTATTGGACCTGGAACCCCAAACAAACTATTACACTTATCCTCTGGATTGCATACATGGGTTACGTATCAATAAAACTATCAATAGGCAATGTAGAGAAGCGAGCGTTGGTCGGTGCGGTGTACAATATCATGGCTTTTTTCCTCATACCACTGAATTACTTATCGGCAATGCTATGGTGGACTCCACACACTACGCTGTCGGAATTCACGATGACACCGCAAATAATGGCGGCATTGCTACTGAACATCGTAGCTGCTGCTCTATTCTTCGTTTATCTCATGATGACAACATCGGAAGTCAAGTATTTAGAGGAGCGTGTGAATGTATTATTATACGAAAAAGGAGGTATGTAAACTAAGATGTACGAAATATTGGTTGTGTCGGTTATTTACTGGCTGGCGCTGCTGGCGATTTTTGTGTGGTTGAATCGTAGGTTAGCCGCGCTTAAGGAGCGGATAGCATTCCTGGAAGCAGGAACGTCCGAAAAAGGAGACGCAAAAAGATGAAAATAAAAACTGTTCATATAGTTGTTGCCGCGTTGGTTATCATAGCCGCTGTTCTCGCTTACGAATCTATTTCGTCAGACATCTGTCCGTATTTGCGTGTTTCTGAGGTTACTAATGAGAGTGCACAAGTAGGCGAAAAAGTCAAGGTTTTGGGCTCTGTCGTCAACACACCCACGGGTTGGGGCGAAGAAGGCTTAGATTTTGAACTTACGGATGGTAACGCGACAATCGCAGTTACGTACACGGGGGGCCTATCACAAAACGTTAAGAAAGGCCAGGAAGTAGGCGCTATCGGTGTGCTGGATGCGCCGGATCATGTGACTGCGACAAAACTGGATATTAAATGCGCTTCCAAATATGAGTAGCGGCTCCATAAACATAACAGCCGCCATTGCAGCCATATTCTTCTCACCGTGACTGATATTGGTGCGGAGCCCT
>QENJ01000170.1 GCA_013374505.1 Candidatus Methanophagaceae archaeon | reverse complement strand
AAAAGAAAAAGGGGAGAAAGGAGAATGAGCGCCGCAAACGAAAAAAGGATGTCAAAACCTCTCGGGCACAGGTGAATGGGTGGCGGGGAGACACTTCTATTGCGAATACTGATTAAAGGAATATCACCCAGTTTGTCCATTACAGCCCGGTTTCTTACGAGTCTGTAAAAATCTGGTACTATGCGGACTCGAACCCCTTCATATTCACATTTTGCAACAATATCAATGATTTCTTTTTCCATTCTTAGCGGCAATGCAACGATCACCTCATCTGCCTGGTGCGAACGCACAATCTCAGAAAACCTTTCAAGCTTGCCAAGATATAAATCTCTGGGAAGTAATTCATGATAATGTTCCGCCAAGACACCATGCAGATTGTAGCCAAATTCAGGCGAAGCCAGGATCTGATTTATTACTTTTTCGGCTACCCGTCCACCACCGATCAAGAGTAATTTTTTCTGCTTATATCCATGTGTTATAAAGTGCCTGAGTATGAGGATGTAAAAAACACGGGAAATTGATGAGATAATAAACGCAAAAAACAAGGGATACAAAATCAGCTTGTCATTAGGTCTAAATTCACCGCCAATTGCAACAGAGAAAACAACTCCAGCGCATAGAACAGAAAAGCCGGTCAGTGTATTTTTAAAAATGTTAAACACGCCGGTTTTACTATCAACGTTTGAAATGGAAGAGCTAAGCGCGATAAAAAACCAGAGAAAACCGATGTATCCCATCAATAAAGTTGCTTTTAGAGGAAGCGGACTCCAGCCGTTGTAATGAATAAATACGAACCCAAAACAGGCATATATAACGAATAAATCCGTGATGAATATAGCTCTGGCAGAAATACCGTTTTTTTTCATAACATTTCACACATTATTATGCAGCGATTTCAAATTTTGCATACTATTGACTTGCAGATATTTCGCATTTTATGTTAAAATATTTAATTATTGTCTTCGAGCTTAAACCCAAAGGTATTGCTCGACCCATCACTGGCTGGGACATGAGGCGATCAGCTTATTAATATTGGATATGATAGTGAGTTATTTGAACATAAACAAGTGTTCTCGTAACGAATCGTTCATCCCATTTTATTTTTCATCCATTCCCGCCAGGGAATTCATCCATCCAAATTCCAAAGGGGTTCATCCTATTCATCCATCTCCGTTAGGGGATTTATCCCAGCATATTCCTGCCTTGTGAAATTCGTTTACGACAGCGGAGCACATTCCACCGGGGTGACCTCTGACTTCCGACTCCCTGACTCACGACTTTCCCAAAGACGAATTCGTAATGCCTATCTGTCAAGAGTGTAGACGCGACCCATCTGGTTACACTTAATTCTTAAGATGTCACCTTTACGTTTGTTTGTTGACCTACTGCATGTAATATGCTAAATTTTAAAAATGAATCAAAGTACTTGGAGGAAACCATGGAGACAAATGTAAGCACTGCCACAGACTGGGAAATTAATCAATTGTTCAAGCTGCAAGAACGTCAGCCAAACTTGATTGAGCAGGCTGTCCACCGTCTGCTACAGGAAAACGAGGAAATCCGTTGGTCTGTGGTAGTAGGCGCCTACCGAGACGGGCAGATTAACTTGGGCAAAGCCGCTGAGTTCTTGGGATTGCCTGAAATTGAACTCCGCGACCGTTTCATCGACTTGGGCATTCCACTGCGCATAGGCTCAGCAGATCTCGCTGAGGCCCGCGCCGAGGCTGAGGCCGTGCGTGCCTGGTTTGCCGACACCACAGACAAGGAGCGTTCGTGATAGCTCTGCTGGACAACACGGTAATGTCCAACTTTGCCGGGGTTGAGCGCCATGATCTTCTTCGCATAGCCTTTGGCGATACATTGGCTACGGCTCAACAGGCATTTGACGAACTTGGAGCCGGAGTACGTGCGGGCAAGTTGCTCAAACTCGACTGGCAATGGCTGCCCATATGGACACCGGACGCAACAGAGATGCCCCGCTACAACGAACTTCTCCACAGCCTTAATGTAGGGTGAGGCGGCATGCCTGGCAATGGCTATTACACGCGGCTGCCGGGTGCTGACCGATGACCGAGACGCCCGCGAATTGGCCCGTCATTTGCGGATTCCCATTTCCGGAACCTTGGGCGTTTTGACGCGACTCGTGGATATTGGACATTTTACCCTGAATGAGACCAATGATCTGTTGTTGCAAATGATTGCAACCGGCTATTACTCGCCGGTGTCTTCATTGCGAGACATTATCTAAACGCTGATGTAACCGTGCAACCATTCATGTAACCTGCGGACCTTAATCCCTAAATTCCCCAATTTGTTTTAATCTCCGACTTCTGACTTCCGACCTCTGTCTTTATCATTCCAGCATTCCAGCATATTTGCCCATTTTTTTGTGATCTTCTTCCTCTCAAACCGCTCCAAAAAATATTGTCTCCCGTTTTGCCCCATCTTTTCCCCTTTTTCCGGGTCATCCAAAATAGCCACGATCTTTTCCGCCAGTTCTTTGGGATCATCTATTGATAAGCGTGGGCCTGCCTTGGCCTGGTTCAAGATTTCAACAAAT
>QENJ01000355.1 GCA_013374505.1 Candidatus Methanophagaceae archaeon | reverse complement strand
CTTTTCTGTTTCGGGCTGTTATCAAGTCCGAAATGGCTTTTCTATCCGCTTTGAAGTACGGTGTTTGCACAGATACACTTTCACGGCCTTTGCTATATCTGCCTACTGCGGATAGTGCTTTTACCGCCCTTACGGGGTCGAAGTAATTTGCAATCCCGTGCAGTTTAAAGAGCTCTATTGCACCTACAACCGATTCACCACCCATAAACACGGGAATAATCGGTTTCTTTTTGTTTACGTCCCGTACGTAATCCCCGGCTTTATCGAATTCTATCTGCGCCGTGGGCGAAAGGATAGCGATTATTGCGCCTACTTGTTCATCGGCAGCCACGATACCAAGAGCGGTACCGAATTTATCCGCATCCGCATCACCTCTGACATCAACGGGATTATAAAAATTCGCCATATCTAATACACGGAGTTTTTCTAGCGTGTCTCTCTCAAATGATGCAAGCACAAGCCCTGATTCTTCTATTGCATCCGCCGCCATAACTCCCGGCCCACCGGAATTGGTTACAATTGCTATCCCACCCGTTATGCCACGAATCCTCGACAGAGTGAGCGAGAAATCGAACAAATCATTAATCGTGTTCACCTCGACCACGCCTGATTGCTGAAATGCCGTGCTGAACGCTTCTGAACTGCCGGCTAGGCTGCCTGTATGGCTTGAAGCGGCTTTCACTCCCGCATCGGTTCGCCCACTTTTCATCACTACCACAGGCTTCGTTTTCGTGACCTCTCTTACAATGTCCATAAACCTAGTGCCTGCCCTTATGTCCTCGAGATACATCGCTATCACGTCTGTTTCAGCATCTTTATAGAGGTATTCGATGAAATCGCACTCGTCAAGAACAGCTTTATTACCGATGGACACGATCTTACTGAACCCAACATTCGCCGCTTTTGACCAGTCAATAACTGCCAATGCGAAAGCACCCGATTGGCTCAAGAACGCGATATTACCTTTTGCGGGTACAGATTTACCAAAAGTAGCATTTAAGCCGATATGCGTGTTTAATAGCCCTACACAGTTTGGACCCACAAGGTTCAAGTCGTATTTATCACTTATCCGGATTAGTTCTGATTCGAGCACCGCACCTTCTCGCCCTGCCTCTTTAAAACCTGCCGAGATAACAACCACATTTGAAATCCCTTTTTCGCCACACTGCTCAATTACTTCAGGAACGCTAACAGCCGGCACTGCTACCACAGCAAGGTCCACCGCTTCTTCGAGTTCTAAAATTGAGGGATAGCACTTGACATCCAAAATCCGATCATACTTGGCGTTCACCGCAAAAATCTGCCGCGCCGTATTATCCTTATTCTGAAACGATATTATGTTCTTAAGAATGGTATTCCCCACTTTTCCTGCTTTTGGCGTTGCTCCTACTACTGCTATGCCCCCGGGATTGAAAAGTTGCTCAAGCATGACTTCTTCTTACACGTATTCTTTCTCGCACGCATTAAAACATTTAGTTGAAGTCTATCACGAGTTTATAAAACATGCCTCAGCTCACCTATATCCTTCACAAAAAACGTAGGTTCACATTCGTGTCGTTCCTCGCGCATGATAAACACCGATTCAATACCCGCCCGCTTTGCCGCTAAAATACCGACTGGGCTGTCATCCACCAGTATCGCATCCTCGCTTCGCATATTTAATTCTCTCAGCACTTTGTTAACGTAATAAGGATTCGGCTTACGGTTGCCCAAACTTTCTAAGTTGCTCTTTCTGCCATACCAGATCTTGAAATACTGCCTCAACTTGAAATGCGTCAGTGCAAAGTCCACACACGCTTGTTGTGAATCACTCACCACCGCGAGATAATACTGACCACTGAGATATTTTATTACCGCCTCTGAGTTCTCACACAGTTTTATTTCGCATTGTCGCATCGCTTCTATCTTCGCTTCTATAACGTCATTCTCCCGTCTTGCCCAGAACTCTTCACAATCCAATCCAAACTTAGCGCAAAATTTACGCACGCCCCCTTCACCGTCTGAATGCAGAAGCGCGAGGAAGTAGCGGTCTATCTCATCAATTGATAGTTTTAGCCCGTAATGGTCTAAAGTCTTTTTGAAAGCACCATACGCCCATTCATGTGCTATTTTACCCACACCTCGCGAATCCAAAAACGTTCCGTCCATGTCAAGGAGGACAACCCTGTGTTTGTTTCCGGTAGCCATATATCAAGAAGTATAATGAATTTGAAAGTTATAAATGCACACACACGAATTTATGTTAAAAGTTAAATCTGATGAAATGTGGGTGGTGAGGAAAGAATGAGTGTTGAAACGAAGGAACTGCATTTTGATACGCCGGGCGAAGTGGAAATAGTAGATATAACGGAAAAGGTGAACAGCAAGTTACACGAGTCGAAGATCGAAGAGGGTATTGTAACTATCTTCGTGCCGGGTGCGACCGGTGCGATAACGACCATAGAATACGAGCCGGGACTGGTGCAGGATTTGCCCGATGCGTTAGAGCGGTTGTTTCCTAAGGGCATAGGATACGAACATGAGTACCGATGGCATGACGGTAACGGGCATTCCCATGTGAGAGC
>QENJ01000169.1 GCA_013374505.1 Candidatus Methanophagaceae archaeon | reverse complement strand
ACGGATCATTTAGTCTTTTCGCCTAAGTATCGCTGGAAGGTATTGCTCGGGGATGTGGCGGAAGCGGCAGAAGAAATTATCAGGGAAACCTGCAAAGAGCTCGATATTGAGGTTATAAACATGGCGATGAATGTGGATCATGTATAAAACTTTTAAGAAAAGTTTTATCAAAAACGCTTCGCAATCGGTAGGGCATGGCTGGGAAGTGGTGGAGAAGTATATATCGGGACAGGAGGGTTACGAGAAGACAGATACTGTTCCAGTGATAGATGAAGAAAAGGAAAAAACACACAAAACCTGGTACACATCGCTCTATAACAAACTTTTTTGAGGAAAGCATCAAAAATAAAAAATCGAAAAGCTTTTATATACCTATGATAAAAGGGCAGCATAGGTCATTGGCACTTGTGCTTAAGTACAGGCCTTGTACTTAAGTACGGGGTATAGTGACTATAATTTGCTTGGTTATAGCGATTATTGCAACCAGAAGGTGGGATAAGAATGAGAACTGAAACCGAGGCTGAGTCATTGGAAAACATGTCGTTCAAACGAAGGATTCTAATAGGAACAATTTTAATAGCATATATCTGTATTCTTCTCATCGCATATCAGGCAATTATAGGTCGTGGTCCTCCCTATTGGGTCGGATGCGATATTGATACCTCAAGAGCAGGAGTTGTAGCGATGCAGCGATTTACTGCGGCATTGTTCGTCTTCCCAATTCTAATTTTTCTTCTGCATCGTCGTGGTCTTGTTTATACTTTTGCAGCCCTAACAATTGTTTTTTCGATGTTGATAAATCCTTCGATTATATTCTGGTTCTATATGGTACCATATATAATTATACGCGACAGGTCCTTACTGTCTATAAGCGTGCTACACGATCCCTATGCTTGGGCTGTTTTTACTATAATTTGCTTGGTTATAGCGATTATTGCAACCAGAAGGTGGGATAAGAAGGAGAACTAAAACCGAGGAAAAAGATTTGACATAGATGCCCCGTTCCCCACCGTGCTGGTGACGGACAATATACGCACAAACTTGCTGCCGAAAAAACGAGTGAAAGAGGTTGTGTCGCGGCAGATGGCAACATTATATTATCTCAGATTATGTATCTAACTTCATTTTGGTGGTGAGAAAATATGGCAGAAGAAATTTCATTAGAGGAATACAAAAAGGCGTATGGGGTAATAGTGTCGGAGGAGGAGAAAATAGGTTTTTTAGTTCATCTGGTAGTGTACGTGCTGGTTAACGCTATGTTGATAGCCATTAACTTCATATATTCTCCCGAGGCTATCTGGTTCTTTTATCCACTCATAGGTTGGGGAATCGGGATATCAATGCACTACCTATTTTGCGTTCGCTGGATACAGAAAGAGCTTAAGGGAAGGGAAGCGAAAGCAGAATATAGAGCGAGAGGGAAGAAATAATGTTTTATTCGACTTACGTTGTCGTTGTGATCACCTGAATCGTAGAGACTTTTAGAGTGAAGAGAATTACCAAAAGAAAAAAGAGAACTGAAAAATGATTGCTCTAAAGCATGCAGAGGGATGCCTCGGAATTTATTCCGGGTGTGGTGTGGTCGGGGCTTTGAGATGTTGAAAGGGAAAAAGAAGATAGAGAAACTATTAGAGAATTAAAAAGAGAATCGGGAAAGAAAAAGGAGTGATTGTATGGAAATAAAGGAAATCGCACTAATACTTTGTATTATTGCAGCAATAGTCACTGTGGGTGGTTTCCTCGCTTTTGTAATCTACCCATTTTATTATGGTGAAAGCGATGGAATTGATTCGTCAATGCCGACTCCAACAATACCACCAACAGTAACGCCATCTCCCATTCAAACACCCACAATAACAACAACTCCAACCCCCGTGACCGTTAAAATCACCGAGCCTAAAGATGGGAGCGATTTTCCCCTCCTCGATACAAGTAAACTTGTTGGTATTATATCCTATGTACCAGATGATCGGCATCTTTGGATAGTTATGTTAAAGCCGCCGAATCCTATTTATTATCCATTTTCCGATGAACCTGCCATTTATGGTGATACTTGGGAAACAATTTCATACGGAGTAGGAGAAGATAATGGGGAGCAGGATGGAGATACGTTCATTATCGGTGCTTATTTATTAGATGAAAAAGCGTATGAAGAGATTAAAAAGTATGTGAAAAAATCTGCAGCTACAGATACTTGGGAGGGGATGTATCCGCTACCAGAGGGTGCTACGGAATATGACTATGTTAGTGTAATAGGAAGGCTCTGAAAAGCAGACGGGGAAATAAGGCTCCTGAGCAGGGGCACGGATGCCCCGCAATTTATTGCTGGGTGGCGTGGTTGGGGCTTATAAAAGGATGTAAAATATTTTAGAAGAAGGGGATAAAAGAATGGATAGTGTAGAAGTTAAAGAGAGGATAGATACAGTTTGTTGGGTAGCTAATATTGCACTTCTTTCAATGAAAAGATATAGGTCTATTTTGGAAGACCCGAAAATGTTTTCAACTGTATTCCCAGGAACATCTTTTGAAAACCCGAAAATAAGGTAGTGTCCTAAATTTCATGACCC
>QENJ01000168.1 GCA_013374505.1 Candidatus Methanophagaceae archaeon | reverse complement strand
GGATTAGATACCCGGGTAGTCCTAGCTGTAAACGATGCGGGCTAGGTGTTGGCATTACTGCGAGTGGTGCCAGTGCCGAAGGGAAGCCGTTAAGCTCGCCATCTGGGGAGTACGGTCGCAAGGCTTAAACTTAAAGGAATTGGCGGGGGAGCACCACAACGGGTGGAGCCTGCGGTTCAATTGGATTCAACGCCGGAAAACTCACCGGAGGGGACAGCGAGATGAAGGTCAGGCTGAAGACCTTACCAAATTAGCTGAGAGGTGCCACCAATTTCACCGTATTTATTATCTCTTCGGCATCCTTTGTCGCCAAACACAGAGGGAACGCATCCACACCACCCAGATATTTGAACAGTATCGCTTTTCCTTCCATCACGGGAAGCGCTGCTTCGGCGCCTATATCGCCTAAACCCAAAACCCTCGTACCATCGGATACTATCACCACAAAATTGCCCTTGTTTGTGTAGTCGAACACACGTTCTCTGTTTTTTGCAATCTCTAAGCTCGGCTTTGCCACACCCGGCGTGTACCAGATCGCGAAATCGTCATAGCTTTGTATCGGTACTTTCAACCCTATCTCTATCTTTCCTTTATACCGTGCATGATAATCTAATGCGAGCTCTTCTGGCCCATTCACCGTAGCAGAAGGCGTTTCGCCCCCCTCTCTTTTTACATCTTTCATCTCATAACCCCCGTAATAATTACAATAAGTGTATCCCTCCTACGCTCAATCCTTTCTCCTTCTCCACGACTTCACCCACGATTCCACCGCCGGTAATCCGAGTTGCTGCATCTTCTTCGCTCGCAGGGATAACCGCAGCGAAGCCCATACCCATGTTGAATGTCTTATACATCTCTATATCTGATATGTTCCCCGTCTCTTGAAGGAACTTAAATACCGGGTTTGGCTCCAGCGGCTTATAAATATCAAAGCCGAGGTCCGTGATTCTTAGCAGTTTTAAGTACCCACTGCCTGTGATATGCGCCAGACCGTGTACTTCGCAGTTAGCCAATAGTTCTAAAACTTCGGTATATATCCGCGTTGGCGTGAGTAACTCCTCACCTATGCTTCGCTCTGAACTGAAAGGCGCGTTATAATCCAACCCTGCATCTTCTATCACCTTTCGCGCGAGTGTTAACCCGTTGCTGTGTATTCCCGCACTCTTCAGCCCCAGAACCAGGTCGCCTACTTCTATGTGTTCGCCCGTTATCAGCCGGTCTTTTCGCACGTATCCCACACAAGTACCAGAAAGGTCTAAATCGTTTACCACATCTGGTAGTATCGCGGTTTCCCCACCGACAATAGAAATATCAGAGATTCTCGCGCCTTCTTCCAAGCCTTTTCCTACTTCCGCGGCAATCCGTTCATCCGGGTTCTCCATCGCGATATAGTCAACAAAAGAAAGAGGCGTTGCACCTACGCAGTAAACATCGTTTACGTTCATTGCAATGCAATCTATACCAATGGTATCCCATTTGTTCAACCGTGCGGCGATCAGTACTTTTGAGCCGACACCATCCGTAGAGATAGCGAGTAGATGCTGTGTATCGAACGGCAGTTCTAAAAGCCCTGAGAAGCTTTTTAGTATTTTGCCCCTGGTTAGCTCCGCTGATAACGCTTTTACAACGTTTTGTTCTTTAGTTATGTCCACACCAGCCTTAGCGTATGTCCATTGCATGGTAGAAAAGAGTGGTTATGGTGTGTTAAAGCTTGTTGAATCTTAGTCGAGAGAAGCCGAGAAAGGTAGCAGAATATGTACGCCATATTACAGAGTTACTAAGGCACTTCGCAAGATCGCACACCCGCCTTTATACGCGCGATAAGTTTCATCGCCTCGTCAACCGCACCGTCTCTGCCACTTCCAACACCAATAGCCGTAGCTATCGGCTCGCCCTCATTTATCGCTCTACCCTTTTCAGGAATATCCACAATCCCCACCCCACCAAAATTACCGCTCACCACCCCGTCTTGGTTCGCAAATGCAATAACCTTCGCCGCATACCGTTTCGCCACTACTTTCTCTGGTAGCACCCCGCCTCTAACCGCTTTCACACTCGCAGCTACAATATTTAACCCCGTGGAACGCTCCACTGAATCCAGACTACCCTGAATACGCGGGTTCACTTCTATTACAATCGGGCCATCATCCGAAATAACAAAATCCACGCCATTACTACCTATCAAGCCAAATTCAACCGCTAACAACTCCGCTATTTCACAGGCACGTGCAGAATATTTTGTTCTGAACGGCGTGATGTTACCGCAATACACAAACGGGCCGGGGGCGTAAAGCGAGTTCCAGCCTATCATCTGTTCGTTTACTGCAACCGCAATCGTAGCTTTTCTTGTTGATAACGTAGATACCGAAGCATGCGCGCCCTTTATGTATTCCTGAAACAAGAACTCCGGTAGTTGTTGCGCGTACCGTACCAATTCCGTTTCGTTGCTACACAAGAAGTTAGCAATTCCTCCACCGCCGTGTGCTGGTTTCGCTACCACAGGATAGTGTGACGAGTTCGCTAAATCTGATTCTAATACTTCACACCCGGTATGTGTAACAGGATGAG
>QENJ01000167.1 GCA_013374505.1 Candidatus Methanophagaceae archaeon | reverse complement strand
GAACTTCCTGTATAAAGAGAATCTCCGGTTTGCCTGGTAGGAAGAATTAATTGGTCCTGCACTGTAATCGTTCCCAGTGAATAAACCTTTTCACCTTCATCACCGGCTATGGAATTAGTTGCAACGATTAGAAAAAAAATACATACAATGGATAAAATCAGTCTTTTGTTCATTTTTTACCTCCTTATGAATGGTTTCTTCCAACGCTCCTGTTTTTTCTCTTAAAATACGAATAACATACCTAATCCTATGGTTCCTAATCCGAACAAAGCGGTAAATATCTCTAAAGCATCGCAAATATCTAAAGTTACTCCTTGTCGAATTCCAATTGCTTTATCCAGTGATTCGCAACCTTTTTGGTTTCCTTGAACTTGACGGCTTCAAGAAGGGCATTGCGTGATTTTCTGGCATCCTTTAACTCATAATAGGCCAGTCCAAGCATTAGGTAGGCATTGCCTTTGCGCCTGGTAATGTTTTTTTTGAACGCGGCCTGAAGAGCCGTTACCGCTTCGCTCCACTTTTCTTGATCGATTTTTAGTTGAGCAAGGTGTACATACAGATCGCCTTTGTCTGAATGCTTCGCCGCATGTTCTAATGCCTGTATCGCAAGCTCTGTTTCTTTTGCCTGAGCCCAGGCATTGGATAAGATTTGCCAGGTTTTTTCCGAATCTTCGATCCTTACCTCTTTTAGCCCTTTTTCTAGTAACCTGCCTGCATTATGGGGGATGCCACAATACATAAACAATTGGGCAAGGCGGATGAAGTCTTTACTATTATTAAAAAAATTGAGTCTATAAGCCATCTCCATAATAGCAAGAGATCTGTCGTGATCTTTAAGGTTCAGGTAGATAGATGAAAGCTGCATCCAATAGGTTTTCTTATTTGGAAAAAGGCAAATCATTCTACCCAGTGTATGTACACATTCGGCATATTCTTCAAGCTGATACTGTATAGCCAATAACAGTTGATACCAATTCTCTTTGGGCTTTTCGGATAGTTCTATAGCCATTTTGACGGGTTCAAGGGCTTCATGATATCGACCTAATTGGGTTAAGGCATTACCCAATATTATGTATGCATCACAGTTCGGTTTTTCTGCATGCGCTATCCAGGGTTTCATCGTATCAATGACCTGATCATATTGCTCCGTTATGATATAGAGTTGCGCCAAATTGAACAGCATATTTTTCTGAGTAGATTCCGGCAAAACCTTGAGCTCTAATGCAGCATTGAAATGTTTAATCGCACGGGTATAATCTTTTAAAGACATATATAGATAGGCATAGTTGCCTAACACGTATGCTTTCTCATAGCTTCGCTTCACCGAGAAAAGAAGTTTTTGTAATTTCCTGGCAGCTTCGGGGTAATTCTCTTTTGTAATTAAGGTCTGAATTTCATCTAGTTTTCTATAGGTATGAGGAGAAAGTGTCCGGGCTTTTTTATCTTCTTTCGAGGATGAATCAGATTCATGGGCATGAGCTATGGCTATCAGTGGGCTATCACTCTGTTCGAACAAAAAAACCAATCCAAAAAGCAACAGAATGGTTTCAAAACGTATCGTCATCGCGTCAACACAAATTGGATTATTACCCCAACCCGCACCGGCACTGGTTTGCCATCTACTATCAGGGGCTTGTATTTCCATTTGGAAACCGCCCGCATAGCAGCCCGTCCAAACAGATTTTTGTTTTTGGCATTTACAATTACGATATCTTTGACCAAACCTTTTTCGGTTACCGTATATTCAAGCTCGACCATGCCTTCGCGACTAAGCATTTTTGCCTCATGCGGATAGAAAGGAGGTATCTGAACCAAAGGAGTAAGCTCCCGTTCATCCATAAAACCGCTCCCATCTGCTGCGGAGGGAAGACCCAGCCCCCCTTTCATTCCTTTTCCTATGGCTTCTTTGGGAATAAAAACATCTCCCAATACAGGGCCGCTGCCCATAGATAAGGGAAGCTTGACATTAGGTATTTGGATATTTATCTGGGATGCTATGGTATCTGGCATACGAGCTGCAGAAGGTTTTGAAGGAGATTTTGGCTGCTTCTTAGGTTTGGGAGGCTTTCTGTGTTTGGCGCGCTGCTTATGTTCAACCTCGGTTCCTATCTGTTTTATGCGGACAAAATCGGCAATTTCAAAGCTCTTTTCTACTTTCCCATCTTTATTATCCACTCCAATCATATATTGCATAAGCCAATACATGCCAAAAGTAATTAGGAGTGCTCCCACTGCCGATATAGCAAATCTTTTGACTCTATCGTTAATCCACTTTTGCAGCAATAGAAACATTTTCAATACCTGCCAAACGTATCTGATCCATCACATCAACCAGGAGACCCGTTTTGACCTCTTCGTCAGCCACAATAAGCGCGGATGCCACAGGGTTTTCTGCGTGCAAGCGCTCCACATTTGCTCGCACCGCCCTGATATCCGTCATCCGTTTTTCCATCCAGATTTCACCGTTTGACTTGATGCCAACCATTATAATGGCCTTTAGCTTATGTTTGGCCGTGGCGGCTGTAGGACGATTGACTGAAACGCCTGATTCCCTTACAAAGGAGGTAGTGACGATGAAA
>QENJ01000166.1 GCA_013374505.1 Candidatus Methanophagaceae archaeon | reverse complement strand
GCACGATGATGAGATCGTAGGCTTCCTGACGCCTCCGGAAGTAGACTATGGAAACACTCTGCGGGGATGGATGTTTTATCCTGATGGAAGTCTCGACCTGACCACCCACGACCTTGATATGGGGGTGGATTTAAACATGACATACGATTACTTCGGATTAACGGCAACCGCCACCGGACGGATACATACCACGGATAATGACGAGATTTTTGTATGCTATGTAAGTAATGATAGCGATCACTATATCAGGATTGCAGGGTATGACCCGGTTACCGTCACACACTTCGTCAGCGACAACCAGCTCGGTAGCGTTTTCTCTCCCAATCCTGATAGAATATATCTCGGAAGATACATCGACTGCGCCATCAGCGATATTAACGGGAACGGGCGGGATGAGCTGGTGATCGCCTATCATGGGCAGGATGGCCATCCGGAGCTGCTTATCGCAAACAAGGGATGGGGTACTAGAGCCTTTAACGCGTACGCCCGGTATCTTGAGACCGGTTTTACCCTGGCCCATGACAAGAGTCTGGCCGTTACCACCGGCGACTTTGACGGAGACGGAAATGACGAGATAGCCCTGGCGGTTGAGGATCACAATCTGCTCATAGCCGTTTTTCTCTATGATGTGGATATCAAAGGCGCAACTATTGTAAAAAAAGACACATTATGGGTACAGGATTCGCGTTTTAAACCTTATAATCGCGTAGATATCGCTGCCGGTGATCTGGATGGGGACGGAAATGATGAAATTGTGGCCACATCGTCTTACCACCGGATTGATGTGTTTGATGTGGACACGGATCTCAAACTGACCCTCAAGCATTATGCAGTAAATCCGAATACCGATTATATTAACAACCAAATCACCACCGGAGATCTGGACGGAGACGGTGATGACGAGGTGGTGGTGGGATTCCAGACCTGGACCACGCAAAATTATTTTGACCGCATCGGACTGGATGTTTTCAACTTTGATGATACCCTGGCCATGACCAAGACATACGGCGAGTGGGTTATAAATGATGTAAGAAGGACAGGTAATTATGCCCCCATGGGGTTTGATATCGTCATGGGCAATTTTGATGCCAAAATCGATGACACCAATATCGGTGATCTCGGCATGGAGGTTGCCGTGGTTTACCGGACCTCAAAAATAATAGATAAGTATACATCCCACGGGGCGTTTCGTCTCCAGATTTATGATGCAACGGATAACCTGGGGCTGACCAAGAAAAAAGAGGAAACCATTGTTCAAGATGATATTGTGCTTAAAAATTCCTACCAGTACGCAACCCAGAAGGTTGTGGTTGCGGTTGGTGATTTTGACGGCGACAGTGTTGCCCTGGGCGAGCCCGATCACCTGGTGATCGAGGGGCACAGGGATTTTTCAGCGATCATCGCAGAGCCCCCAAAACATATTGATTATATTAAAGATAACACAGGAAGTCTGTGTGAGCTCAATTTGAGCCGCAAGGGAGGAGCTCCCGGTACTGCAGAACCCTCTTTTTATACGGAATATGAAAAAGTCAAGAGTGTGGATGTCAAAACAACGGATAAGAGCGGCACTGACTATGATTGGGGGGTTGAAACCGAAGTTGAGGCGGAAAAGGATTTCGGAATCCCGGTGATCGGCGAGGTCAAAACAAAGATAGAGGCGAGTGCGGGATATGATTACGACAAGAACCAGGAAAAATGGAACAGCTCTTATCAGAGTATTGAAGTGGGAAAGAATCTTAAAGCCACCAACGATGATTATCTGGTGTACAGAACAAAGGATATCCATATTTGGCGCTATCCGGTAATAGGAGAAACTCAAATAAAAACTAAAGACGGCAAAAAAGGACAGCTTTATGTTCAGCTCACCCTTCCTTCGGATATAGAAACCAAGAATATAGAAGGAAGGGCAGTGGAGTGGTATCAGCCGGTGCATGAAAACGGAAACATCTTCTCCTATCCCTGGGATAAAGACCAGATTGAGAACCTTGGAAAAATAAAAACAGATCTTAATACCTGGTCTACCGGAAATAACGACGCTGATTTTTTAGTAAAATGGGAAAATTCAACTAAAGATGGCCTGGAAGTCTCAACAGAAAAGAAAGTCAATGTTGATGCATCGATTTCAGTGGGAGGGGAGATTTTAAAGGCGGATACAAAGGTTACGGTAAAAGGCCATTATGATAAAACCTGGTCATCTCTTAGGTCTTCGGAAACCACGAATAGTACATCCCTTGGGATCACAATTTCCAAGCCCGCCCTTGGTGCCAATTATCCCTATTACTTTAGTCCTTTTATATTTGAAAACAGCAAATTAGGCGTCCTCCAGGTGGGTTACACCGTAGACACCATCGGCCTATCTAGCAGCAATTGGTGGTCCGGGGTTACTGCACCTAAAATAGCTGTGTCCGGATACGGAGAAAAGCTTGACCTTGCCCTCAACCTTCCCTATCGCTGGAAATCTGATGATCATGTTGGTGGCTTTAAGATTCTTTCCCACTTCAATACTCTGATAAGAGCTGTTCCATTTTTCCTGGGTCTTTCTTTTTGATGCAGGAGCAGGCGTGGAGTACCGCTGGAACAG
>QENJ01000354.1 GCA_013374505.1 Candidatus Methanophagaceae archaeon | reverse complement strand
TTCTTCCCATACTCACTCCTCCACGACCTCGATTTTACCCTTTTTCATAAGCTCTTCTATTATCTCTACACATAGATCATAATCAATACGAAGCCGTTCGGCTATTTCACTGGGATACATCTTATCATCTATTTCACACAGACATTCACAGATTCGTTTTTTTGCCTCTTCTTTACATATCTCTTCGATTATCACTACTTTTGGATTAACGGAATAACTCTCTATCTTCTTTTCCAGTTCGCTTAATCTATCAGATATTGTCTCCAATTTTGCCGTTATTTCATGCCGAAAATCATTAAATTCGCCCGTAGTAATGTTCCCTTTCATATTATTTCCCTCTGTTTAATTTTGTAATATATATTATACTATGCGGGTTATACAAATGTAATATAAGAGATGAATGCACAAACAGGCGATTTAAAAGAGGATGACGAGGCACCGAGTTTCCGCCTACCCGACAAAGATAATCGGGAGACTTGCTTGACTGACTTCAAAGGCAAGTGGATTGTCCTTTACTTCTACCCCAAGGACAACACCAGCGGCTGCACACACGAGGCAGTAGAGTTCACAGCCGCCATCAATGAGTTTGAGACGTTGTATACTGTCGTTCTTGGTGTGAGTCCCGATTCGGTGGAACGCCATTACAAGTTCGCTGAGAAGCACAACCTCGAGGTAACGCTATTGAGCGATGTTGAGCACAAAGTTCTGGAAGCGTACGGCGTGTGGCAGCAGAAGAAAATGTACGGCCGCGAGTTCTGGGGCGTTGTAAGAAGCACTTTTCTGATAGACCCAGAGGGCAAAGTCGCACATGTATGGCGCAAGGTGAAGGTCAAGGGGCATGTCGATGCTGTGAAGAGCAGAGTTTTGGAACTGCAGGCAGAGGGCTAATGGTGTGTGATTCTTGTCCGACTTCAGCTTGGACAGAGAGAACTAAAGAAGAAAAGGAGATTAGAATGCAAGGTAGCAAACTTTATGTGGGCAATCTTAATTATCCTGTTAACTATTAGCACATATGGATTACGATAAAAGGTACTGGAATAAGGCGACCTCTTTCTACACCGAATGGGGACTACCTTGGCAAGCGCTCAAAAATGGGTACATCCCGGTTATTGTCGAACTGAAAAAGGTGCTAGGTGATTTGCGGGGAAAGCAAATACTAGATCATGGGTGTGGGACAGGGAAAATAACCAGACCCTTAAAGTTATTTTATGGTGCAGAAGTGCAGGGAATTGATCCTTCTGATAAATATAATCCAAGAAGCCAGAAAGGCGGATCCAGATGGACGGTATGAGTTACTTACAGGAGATTTTCCCGGGTCAGATGACACATTAGATGGGGCTATGTCCAATTGGGTATTTGTAGACATAGGGTCAGTTGAAGGAATGGATACGGCCGCAAGAGAAATCTACCGGGTGCTGAAGCTAGGGGGACCGTTTGTCATGCTGGTGAATACTGAAGAGTATATTGGAAAGAGGACCAGCACTTATCAAAATGGAAAACCAGGCAAAACATACAATCCTAGTGATGAGATTATGGTGACCTATTTCATAAAAGAAAATGAGAGTATAGAATTCAAGGATTACTACTGGCCTATTGAAACTTATTGTTCTGTAATGGAAAGGGCAGGGTTCCGAGAGGTAACATCTTATGTGCCCGAGCTGAATCCACGTACAATTGAGGCGATTGAATTCTTACAAAGCAAGGATTTTTTCCCTGACGTAGATTACCAAGCACTTGTTGATGAAAAACCCACTGTCATTATAGTAGGGAAAAAAATAGTTAGAAGCACCGTAGATTTTCGTACCAATAGTCCTTGGATATGAACCCTTTTTGATAGTACATAAAGTATAACTTATGACATTCTTCGCTCCCAGGGGAGTATGTCATCGAAGCGGTCGAGCGAGGGGCGGTAAACCTCAGATTATATGACTTTTGAAGTGTAGCAGAGGGTTATGGCGTGAGATTAGATATTTTGTTTGCAAGCTTAGAAAGCTCGATAAGAATGTCCTTTAATTCAACAAATGTAATCGCCGCATTATTGCATTCGATACCAGTATTAGTTATCCAGATAGCACATGTTCCTTTCTCAGGGAGTTCCCCATCTCTAATTCTTTGATCCATGTGCTTAGAGGCATTATAAATTTTCCTGACTCTATCTAATTTTGATTGAAAGCTTGCTTCAAATCTTTTCTTTTTGTATATGTTTTGCGTGTGATGATAATAATCGTTTTTAACATCAAAGACAGAGGTTCTACCATCGCTGATTTTTAGGGTTGCTTCTTTTTTCTGATTATCTATAATTATTTCGGCTGAGTTTTCGTCCTTGAAGATGCGGATGATTTTGTCGTCATTGTTTTTGAGGATTTCTGCATTTTCCGCCCAGCCAATATTAAAATCTCCCATGAGGAACGTTTTGAGTCTCTCAATATCCTTTCCTGGGACATTGCCCCAGCTAAACAAATAATAATTTCTTTTTTCATATAATTCATAGGCCTGATGTAATTGCGCAAAAAGTGTCTCAAAATGATTAAGAGCATGAAAAATCGGTAAGATTCTATTGCGGTCTGTTGTTATGTATTCAGTTAAAGCATTTCGTGCTTTA
>QENJ01000165.1 GCA_013374505.1 Candidatus Methanophagaceae archaeon | reverse complement strand
AGATTGACCATAGAAGACCTCAACGCTCTCACGGAGATGCCGATTGAGGGTATTACCTATGACCAGATGTATATAGAAAAGGAACCTATCTGCCCTGAATATAAGGAGCCGGATCAGGATATTATCCCTTCATCCAAAAGGACAGTTGTTGTGGATCCGGGCCGGATCTGCATGCCCTTTGGGGCCATGTGGGCAAGCGTAGGGATACATAAATGCATTCCCTTTGTCCAGGGTGCACAGGGCTGCACCACCTATCCCCGTTATACCTTCTCTCGCATCTTCAGGGAGCCTGTCTCCATTGCTACTGCTTCCTTTCATGAAGATACAGCCGTATTCGGGGGACGCAAAAATTTCATTGACGGAATTCGCAATCTCATTATCCGTTATCATCCCGAGGTTATTGCTATCATTACCGTCTGCTCGAGTGAGATAATTGGAGACGATATGGAAGGCTACCTGGATGAATCCATAGATGAACTGGAAGAGGAATTCGGCCCGGAGATAACAGACGAGGTTAAATTTGCCATCATCCATACCCCAAGTTTTACCGGTTCTCATGTGGAGGGCTACAACCGGGCTGCCACGGCGTTTTTAAAAACATTGGCCAAAAGGAGCGCCCCCGGAACCAGGGTAAATATTATCCCCGGCATGATTACACCCGGAGATATCAGGGAAATAAAACATATCTTAAGACTGATGGATATAGAAAGCGCTATCCTTTTCGATATATCTGAAACCCTCGATTGCCCGTTGCGACTCCCGCAGACCATGCCCTATTATCCCAAAGGTGGCACAAGGATAAATGACATTGTGAATATGGGCAATTCTTTGGCTACATTTGCCCTCTGTCATGATGCGGGAGGCGCCGGGGCAAAATATCTTGAAAAGCGGTTCAAGGTGCCGGCCATGATCGACCCCATGCCCATGGGCATACACAATACTGATTTCTTTATAAAAAATCTTTCGGAAAGAACGGGGAAGCCGGTTGCGGAGGAGATAAAGGACGAGCGGGGTATCCTTATTGACGCCATGGCAGACACCTTTCATTATACCATGGGAAGGCGGGTGGCTGTATACGGCGACCCTGATATAGCTGCTGCCGTCACGAGGTTTGTCTGTGAACTGGGGATGGAGCCGGCGATTGTCGGAAGCGGGACGGAGAGCAAGCAATTTGTAGAGGAGGTATGGGCGGCGGCCCACGAGTATAGTTATAAACCGATCCTCTTGAACGGAGGCGATATGTTTGAATGGGAGGATTATATCAAAAAGGAGAAGATCGATTTGATCCTGAGTAACTCCAAGGCTGCAAATATCTCAAAAGAGGCAAAGGTGCCGCTCGTGCGCATCGGATTTCCCATATATGACAGGGTAGGTTGCCAGCGCCGGGCGACTGTAGGCTATCGCGGTAGTGAATACCTACTTGATTTGATAGTAAACACTTTACTGGAGAGCAAATTCCCTGATGACCGCTTGCAGCAATAAAAAAAGCTCCTTTCCCTCCTGCCGTCGGCCTTCCGCCCCTGGGAAGATCACCCAGCGAAGCTGTGCCTATGCCGGGGCCAGATGGATGCTTGCTCCTTTGAAAGATGCGATTCATGTAGTGCATGGGCCGGTGGGCTGCGCCTATAACGGCGTCACCGTGAGAGGTACAGCCTATCGTATATTTTCCACCGACCTGAGAGAGAAAGATATTATCTTTGGTGGACGGGAAAGGCTTGCAAGAACACTTAAAGAGGCAAAGACCCTTGTACCCGATGCAAAATATATATTCGTTTATACTACCTGCCAGACGCCACACGGGCGCATAAATGGCATTGTGAACATCCCTGGCAAAATTGAGAAAGCCCTTAAATCCCACGTAAGGACCGGCAATCTTGATCTGTGGGAAAAGGCAGAAGCCTATGCCCGCCTTGTGAGACAGGAACTGCTCTTTGATGCCTCCCATAAAGACGTCCGGCTTCAAGCTATGAAGCATCTTCTCCAAATCCTGCTCTGACGCGTCATCCATGATAAGGGTGTTGGAATTGACGGTCTGCCGGGTTTCCATGTAGGTATCAGCATCGCCAAATTGTGAGCCGGTGGCCAGTACCTCCATGCCTAAGTCTTCAATGGGGCCGACAAGGGAAGCCATCCGGCTTGCGCCAAAAAACATGGCCGCCTTTTTGCCTTTTAGCCTTGGCAACAAATAAGAAAGGCCGGATTTGACAGCGCCTTCTTCGGCGCTGATCAGTTTTTTGGCCCGGTCTTCCAGCCCGAAGTATTTACCTATATCATAAAGGCTCTGTCTAATCTGGGAAAGGCCAAAGAAGGAAAGCTTAAGATAAGGGATGCCATACTTTTCTTTCATCCTCTGAGCTAAAAACCGGCCGGTGCTCTGGCAAACAAGCAGATTGAGCCTTACCCCGTGGGCTGTGATAATCCTTTCATAATCGATATCCCCTGTAAAAATACAATGAACCTTTATTCCCATCTTTTCCAGAAGGGATTTTACGACATTGCTCTCGCCGTTGATGTTATATTCGCCGATAATGTTTACATCCAGGTCTCCTGATTGCTTCCTTTCCCCCCGCCCGATGAGATTATCGAGAAGGGATTCATAGGCAATC
>QENJ01000164.1 GCA_013374505.1 Candidatus Methanophagaceae archaeon | reverse complement strand
ATTATCTGATAAGAAGTATAAAGCTAAGCCGTTAAGAAGAGTCTACATTCCGAAGCATGGAACAACTAAGAAACGACCTCTTAGTATCCCAACCATGTATGATAGGGCGATGCAAGCGCTGTACGCTCTTTCATTAAGCCCGGTTGCTGAGGCAACAGCAGATCCTTGCTCGTTTGGCTTCAGGAAGTATAGAAGTGCGCAGGATGCGTGCCAATATGCTTTTATTTGCCTGAGCCACAAGAATTCAGCACAATGGGTTTTGGAAGGAGATATTAAAGGATGTTTCGGTAATATCAACCATGAATGGCTTCTGGACAACATCCCGATGGATAAGTCGATCTTAAAGCAGTTTCTCAAGGCAGGATTCGTGTATAATCGTCATCTGAACCCTACCAAAGCAGGAACACCACAAGGAGGAATTATTTCTCCAATACTGGCGAATATGACACTGGATGGGCTGGAAAAAGCCATTGCAACCAAATATCATGCCAGTAAAAGTGGTAAAACCGACAAAGGCAACTATAATCACGAAAAAGTGAATTTTGTGAGGTATGCAGACGACTTTTCCGTTACTGCAAACTCAAAAGAGACTGCAGAAGAGATTGCGGAATTGATTAAATCGTTCCTGAAGGAACGTGGTCTGGAACTATCGGATGAAAAGACTCATATCACTCATATCGACAACGGCTTTGACTTTCTGGGCTGGAACTTCCGTAAATATAATGGAAAACTCTTGATAAAGCCATCTAAGAAGTCGATTGAGAAGGTCACTCGAAAGGTCAGTGACGTGATTAAAAAGGCTAAAGCATGGAAACAGGAGGATCTCATAAGGGCTCTGAACCCCCTAATCATTGGCTGGTCGAATTATCACCGATCAGTCGTATCTAAAGAGGTTGTTCAGCAATCTGGATTACAGAATGTGGAATATGCTCTGGAGATGGGCTAAGAGGAGACATCAGGATAAAAATTCCAAGACATGGATTGTCAGAAAGTACTGGCAATGTGAAGGGTCGCGGAACTGGGTGTTTTCTACGAAGAAGAACCGTCTAAAACTCTTTTCAGATACGAAGATCATCAGACATATCAGTCTGAAGATGGATAAAAACCCCTATCTCGATTCTGAGTACTTCAAGTTGAGAAAACTCAAACAGAAGGCTCTAAAACTGAGCGATTGGTATAAGACGAGATGGAATAAACTAAAGGATAGTTTATGTGCATGAATACTGAAATCAGACGGTTGGAATGCCACAGAAACAAACTGCTGCCCGATACTGAAAAGGTTATGAGATGCTTGAGCGGTATGAGGTGAAAGTCTCACGTACCGTTCTGAGATGAGGAGGGGCGGGCAACCGCCTCCTTCTTAATCGGCGTCTATGATAATTACCATAATGGGTAAACTATTTACTGGGAGTTCCCTAAAGTCATTACTTTTGGTGGGCTCTATATACTTAACCGAACACGCAGGGCGGGGATACCCGTTTAGTAACGGTACTCCGGTCGGTTTAGCGGCACTCACTTACGTTCCTGGTTTATCATCCGCAGCACTACAAATACAATCAGACAAATAGAAATCAGCAGTACAGAAATCGGTCGTGCACCTGCTATACCCGGTAAGCCACTCAAGCCATACGAAGTGAACCTATCACCGATTAAAATAGACGCAGAACGTGGATATGCAGCAATTATCATTACCGCCGCGAACTCGCTTATTCCTCGTGCCCAACACAGGATCGCACCACTGAATATAGAAGAAGCCGCAAGCGGGAACGTTATTAGCGCGAACGTTCGCCATTGCGAAGCACCTAAAGAGCGTGCAACATTCTCTAATCGCGGATCTACCGCTTTAAAACCTTCGCGTGCGGCATCTACTAAAAACGGGAGGCTCACGAATAGCATTGCTACCACTATGCCCGGAAAGGCGTCGGTAAAAGCAATTCCCAGCGGTTTCAACGGTGCCCCAATCACGCCGGAACGCATGAAGATCCCGTATAACGCAATCCCGGCAACTATATGCGGAACGACAAGTGGAACGTCCACAATACTTTCTACAACGCTCTTACCAAAGAACTCTTTCCGCGCGAGGAAATAGCCTAACGGTACGCCAAAAACGAACGCGATCAGTGTGGAGCAAATAGCCGCTGATATGCTTATCCATATTGCCGTTAGTACTACGGGGTCCGTTGCGGCATCTATCAACCCGGAAAAATCTTTCGCTTGCGTGTAAAACATGTTCCCAAGCGTAATACCGATAAAAGCGATGAGAAAGAGTCCTAAAAAGAGTGACAGTACGAATATCTTTTCACGCTTTAGTTTTTCTAGTCCTGAGCCTTTCGTATCTGAGTTCTTCGCCTTCCCAAAAACCAATAGAGTTCTTATATTCATCGCCGATATGCAAAGATATGCCATTGGATATGAAAGCTTTTCGGTTTTTCAAAAAAATAATATCCTGCATAACAGTGCAGTTAAAAAGCAGGTACTGCCGACACTTTAAAAGTAATATATGGGAATTGCCGTCTCTTAATGCCATATCCTCTATGACCTCTTTGTTAATGCCACCGCAAAAGGGATGCCCATATAGGTCCATCCATGCCACCTTAGACTGAAAGTCGGAAGG
>QENJ01000163.1 GCA_013374505.1 Candidatus Methanophagaceae archaeon | reverse complement strand
GTGCCGGCATTGTACGGTGCAACGTCAGAAAGTGCAAATGCTAAGGGACATTCCAATGAAAGAAGGACATATATCATATTCGAGGACATGGATGCTTCTGTTGCAGAAGCTGGTGGACATGGTCTTGCAAGCGGTTTAATGATCCCTGTCTCAGTCAAGGTCCAGGGTAAGCCAAATCCATTAACTCCGATCATCGAGCTGATACAAGCGAACATCGTAATGATTATGCTCCTTGCAATTATTGTCATATTGCTCGTGGTGCTGCTGAGGCGACAGGGCGGAAAAAGGCAAGAGAAAGAAGTCGAAAAGTAAGGCAACCGCAGATAGTGATACCTAAAGTTCTTAGCAGAGTTGAGAATGCAATTTGCTTGTGGTAGTAGTAGGATGTTACCCCAAATGTAATATTCACCATCGTTACACGGAAGTAGTAAAGGTGACATGTGGAAACACAAGAAGATGAAATCAGGACTTAGCATGAAGGAAATTGCATGTACGGTAATCGTTGCCGCTTTAGTCATTACACTTTCAATTGGGCTTGGTGCAACACAAAACGAGACCATACAGAACGTAACGCTGCCTGAAAATATCATAACGTCTGAATACGTAGCTGAACTTAATGAAACTCCGTCAGAAGATATTACGGACGTAACGGCATCGATACAAACGATACAAACACCGGAAAATGCAACTAATAATAATACAACAGATAATGCCACGGGCGTTACGCTACAAACACCTGAAACTGCAACTAATAATACATCCGTCATCGGTTTGAATTATACGATTAACGAGTCAACAGATGAATCACGTAATATTAATGTTACCGAATCCGTTATTGGAACACCAAAACTAATTGCAAACAAAGAGTCTTATTCCTTGGATGAGGCACCCGCTTTTTCGTTTGAATATAAAACTTTTAGAAAAACTTTTATCAAAAACGCTTCGCATGAAATGCTTCGCAGTGTAAATGTAAGTGAAGATTCAGGTATTGCTGCTCTTGAAGAATCTCAAAAAGTATTGAAAAAGTGGGTAACGGAAAATGAAACGATAGAGACTTTTGTTTACGATTCTTCTGGTGCTCTAACAGACATCGCGCCAGAAATAGCGAAAATAGGCGAAGGTAAATTCGCCATTGAATTACCTAAGGAACGAGTATTCCAAGCGGGTATCTATAAATTAAGTGTACGGTTAATGAAAGACGAGCACGTTTACGTTTTAGAATCAGAATTCCCGTGGGGTCTTGTTTCCGTAAACACCAGAAAAAGCATCTACAAACCCGGAGAAACCGCAAAATTCGTTATCGTTGTCCTGGATAAAGCAGGGCACTCCGTCAGCAATGCTGATATTTCGTTAACCGTAAACAATCCCAACAACGACAAAACCACTTATTCCTGCGCGGACGGCACGATTACCGCGAGTAGCGAATCTGGCATTTATAACGTGGATTACCACACGGAAGTAGAAGGTAATCACTCGGTCTCAGTCACGGGTTTAATTGACAACGTTGAAGTATTCTTCACTACATATTTCCGGGTTCTGCAGGCGTATGAGTTCGACCTCGTGAGAACTGCTCAGAGCAAGATAGACCCTACACTGCAGGACAGGTTTGAGGTCAGGATAGATGTAGAATGCTTTACTGATGCAGAGTCGGTAACTTTAAAAGAATTTGTGCCTGCTGAGTTCTGTGTGTATTCAACAGATGCCGCTACGGTTATGCAGGAAGACGATACAAAGACAATAACCTGGACTAAAGATTTGATCGGCAAAAAAACATCTGTCAGTTATTCCTACGCAGTTCCTCCGGTCTGGCCTTATTTGTACGCTTTGGGTCCTGCTGAGATTAGTTATGGCTCAGAAACATTTTTTGAGGCAAGACCCTGGTATGTTGCTGTTGATCCTATTAGTATAATCAATGTCCAGTCTTATCCAACAGTAGGTGGAAACTGGTCTGTTGGGTTCAGCACAACGGGAACTGCGGATTTGACTATAACCGCGGTTAACGGGACTACATGGACTAACCAACCCTATGAATGTTATGATGCGTAAACCGAGATCTTAACAAAAGAAGGCTGGAAACTGTTCAAAGATTTAGAACCAGAAGAAGAAGTGCGGACTTTGAACCCGGAAACAAAAGCGCAGGAATGGCATAAACCGCTTAAATATCTGGAATATGACTATTCGGATGCGATGTTCGAGCTTACTCTGGCGGATGGCAGTGAACTGCTGGTTTCGCCTGGGCATAAGGTTTACGGATTAATTTTGAATCAATCTTCAATTTTCGGCAGCATATCCCAAGGATTCTCTAATCATCCCTCTATTCAAGCTGGGATACTCATCCAAAATCTTTTCGACCGGCACACCAGCAGCAAGCAACTCAATAATATCGCTAACCAATATCCTGGTTCCTTTAAAGATAGGCTTTCCATGGCAA
>QENJ01000353.1 GCA_013374505.1 Candidatus Methanophagaceae archaeon | reverse complement strand
TACTGCCAAATGCCGTGTTGGTAATGCAAAAGGCAGAGAAAGAAGAACTGCCGGTACCAGCACCTGCGGAGCGGTATGGCGAATTCATGGAGCAGGTAATGGCAGAACTAATGGCAAGCGGTGCGCATGGCGAGTTCTCCTGTGATACATGCCATAATTCACCATTTACCGATTTTGCATTTAATGTTGAGTGTATGGACTGTCATGGCGATACCGGCAATATAAGCGATCACTGGACCTTTCAAGAATGCCGGAATTGCACGGAATGCCACCACGATACAAATATCAGCAGTTATAACGATTTCATCTTGGCAGGTGGTTTTGGTCGGGATGCCACGGAATTTGACGTAGGTGGTATGGCGGGACATCAAGATTTAATACGAGAAGCAGAGGGGAACCCACAGATGGCAGGTGCGAATGAAGCCTGCTTTGCTTGTCATACGGGTATTAATGTGAGCGTATCAATACCGAAGAGCAAGTCCATGAGTTTTAATGCGGGCACGAAGGATGACGGTGACTTCTCTGCTCGTGGCGGGAGTAGAGAGTCCGAGGGTAAACTCTTTGAGATAGGCTAAAAAGCTATATTGAGCGGAGATTAAATGTGATCGAGCATGAAAGAAGAGCGAAAAGAAAAGCAGAAAGAAGACGAGATATTGAAGATACTGGAAGAAAATGCGCGAACCAGTGATAACGAGATAGCGAGGATGGTTGGGCTTGACGAGGAAGAAGTGACGAGCATCATCTCAGAATTGGAGAAGCGAGGAATAATAATGAAGTACAAGGCACTTATAAACTACGAAAAAGCGGGAATAGAAACAGTGCAAGCGTTAATAGACGTGAAACTCAGTCCTGAGAGGGGTACCGGCTATGATTCGGTTGCCGAACGGATTTCCAGGTTTTCTGAAGTGAGATCAGTGCGGCTGGTTTCGGGCGAGCATGACCTTTTAGTGCGTGTGGAAGGAGCCACGATGCGAGAAGTAGCGCATTTCGTGGCTGAGAAGATAGCACCGCTTGAGCAGGTCCGTAATACAGTAACGCATTTTTTGTTGAGGACTTATAAAGCGAATGGCGAAATCTACAAAGAGGAGGAGAAGGGGAAACGCTTAGCGGTAACTTTATGAGACTGAAGGTGAGAGCCGGAATAATCATGAATCCGAAGCACCAGAGAAAAGTCCACAATAAAAATTCAAAAATGATGGCCACAGAGACCTCAGAGGACACAGAGAGAAAATAACTCGGTGTACTCTGCGGCAGAAAAATTATACTTTATATGCAACCAGAAAAAGAACTTATTTTTGTGATTTGGGTATTCGTTTATAGTTCAGGATTTATAAGGTCACAAGAACAAGAACAAGATATAGGATAATATAGGGGGTTACAACTAACCATGAAAGCGACATCAATAGCCGACAGGGTAAAGCAGATAAAAGGTTCGGGTATAAGGGAATACTTTGACATTGCGGAGCGAATGGAAGACGCGATTTCTTTGGGCGTTGGAGAGCCGGATTTCGTGACGCCCTGGAGCATACGAGAAGCGTGCATATTCTCATTGGAAAAAGGTTATACGTCCTACACGAGCAATTGGGGTCTGCTAGAGCTGCGGGAGATGCTTTCGGACAAAATGTATAGCGAAGATTCCGTGTATTACGATCCGGAGGGTGAGATACTTATAACCACCGGCGTAAGTGAAGGATTTGACCTCGCGCTGCGTGCTATTGTAAATCCCGGTGATGAAGTAATACTACACGAGCCGTGTTATGTGAGTTACAAGCCGTGCACGCAGTTCACAGGCGGTATTCCTGTTAGCATAGAAACCAAAGTCGAAGACGAATTCAAGTTGAGGGCAGAGCGAATAGCGGAGCGAGTAACAGAGAAAACAAAAGCGATTGTTTTGAACTATCCGAATAACCCCACGGGTGCTGCGCTATCCCGAAAAGACTTAGAAGAGATAGCGGATGTTGCGACTGAACACGATTTACTCGTTATTTCGGATGAAATCTACGGTAAGCTGACTTACGAGGGTAAGCATACCTGTTTTTCAGCGTTAAATGGTATGAAGGAGCGGACGTTACTGCTAAACGGGTTCTCAAAGGCATATGCGATGACGGGTTGGCGAATCGGCTACGCCGCCGGTAATAAGAATGTAATAGAAGCAATGATGAAGATACATCAGTACATAATGCTGTGTACACCGATTACGGCTCAGATGGCTGCGATGGAAGCGCTGAGATGCGATGACGAGACGGCGAAGATGGTCGGTGAATTCAACAGAAGAAGGCGGTTAATGGTGGAAGGGCTGCGGGAGATTGGGTTGAGCTGTTTTGAGCCGAAAGGTGCGTTTTATACGTTCCCGTCTATTGCGAGTACGGGTCTCACGTCTGCGGAATTTGCGAAACGGCTGCTGTTTGAGCATAAAGTGGTTGTG
Source organism: Candidatus Methanophagaceae archaeon (assembly GCA_013374505.1). Lineage (GTDB taxonomy): Archaea > Halobacteriota > Syntropharchaeia > Alkanophagales > Methanospirareceae > QENJ01. The sequence goes on along the minus strand of QENJ01000353.1, from coordinate 238 downwards.
ATACCGGGTAGTGTATTCGGTGACTGTGGTGAGGGGTTCATACGGTGTTCGTATGCTGTGTCGCAGTTTGAGATAAAAGAGGCGCTGGAAAGGATGGCACGGTTCTTGGAAAGTTGTGGTGTGAAATGAATGGAGGTTGTAATTAACAATTTACGTATCAAAAGGTGTCAACATGCCCACAGATTTACAAATCATTGTGCAGTTAGAAAAAACGATAGGTAAAAAATTAAGACTATTA
>QENJ01000162.1 GCA_013374505.1 Candidatus Methanophagaceae archaeon | reverse complement strand
TAAAATGAATACAAAACTGGTTGCTGGAATATTAATCGCGGCGCTGGTAGCGACTTCCATCGGAGTTGCAGCGGCACGATACGGTACTGATAGCGGAGCACGATACGGTACGGATAACGGAGCACAATACGTGGATGCAGACGGTGATGGTGTATGTGACAACACCGGTGAACGCCCAGGATACGTGGATGAAGACGGTGACGGCGTATGTGATAATCAGGGTATCCGTGGATTCCGTGGTTATGGCCGTATTTTTGTGGACGCAGATGGTGACGGTATCTGCGACAACTTCGGCATAAACGGTCGAGACAGTGACGGAGATGGCACACCGAACGGTAAAGACGGTGATTATACGCGGCCACGAGATGGTAGCGGTAAGCAAAACGGTAATAGACGTGGTGGCAATCGTTGAGCGTTGATTTTTTAATAACGAAATACGTGCGTGGGTGAGAGAGACTCACGCACTTTTTATTTTTTACGACTTTGAACTCTTTCACATACATCAAACATATTTGAAGTAATAACCGTGATGGTTCTGAAACTAAACGAGATATTAAAAGCGTTGAAGCACTTTTGGACGATTCCAAAGCAAGAGATGCGAGTAGGGGTAATACCGGAACCAGCAGATAGAGACGGTGATGCGTGATGGCCCTAAGCATTTTGACCGCGATAATCATATTCCTGATTACAGGTATTGGTGTGGGATTCGCAAGTGGTCTCCTCGGTGTCGGCGGCTGCTTTATCATGATGCCGGTTCAGTTCTGGGTATATACCGAGATGGGTATTGACCCTAATACGGCTATCCTGGTTGCTTTCGGCACGAACCTGTTTGTGGTGCTTCCAACTGCTATCAGTAGCGCTTACGGGCATACGAAGAAGGGCGCGGTATTATGGAACGCGGCAATCGTTTTAGGTTTGACAGGTTCCGCCGGGGCAGTACTTGGTGCGACCATCGCGACACATCTACCTGCACACATTTTGAAGATGGCTTTTGGTCTTGCGGTACTCGCAGGTGGTGTATGGATGTTAACTGCGAAACCACCAACTATAGAAGAAGAACCGGCAGATAAAACCTGGATATGGGCTGCGTGGGGCATTCCAATTGGAATAGTAACCGGTATGATCGGAATTGGCGGCGGTATACTCATGATACCTTTATTCGTGCTGGTATTGAAATTCGGGATGCACAAAGCAGTTGGGACATCAACCGCAGTGATGATATTCACAAGCATCGGCGGCTTGGCGGGCTATATCTATAACGGCTTGCTGGCGGGTGTGTATGGTGCCTATCCGATTGGGCATCTGATAGGATATGTAAATCCCGAATCCTGGCTTGTGCTCGTGGCAACGAGCGTGCCGATGGCTCAGGTTGGCGTACGAGTAGCGCATTTACTGCCGGCAAAACAGTTAAAATATGTGTTCGTTGTGGTAATGATATACATAAGCTTGAAGATGATAGGAGTATTTGAATGGTTACGATTGCCATTTTAAATTTTAAATTTGTAGGAGGCGAAACGAGAATATGACGGAAGAAGAAGAAAATAAGCAGAAACTAAGTATATTGTTGACGCACTGGATAGAACATAATAAAGGGCACGCGCAGGAGTTTAAGCGTTGGGCGGATAAAGCAAAGGGGTTTGACGGAGTGGTCTCGGAAGAGTTGCTGGATGCGGTGAAACACATGGAGGAAGTGAATGACGCTCTTTCTAATGCGTTAGAGCGTATGAATAACACGGGGTAGAAGCCAGGAAAACATGACGATGGAAACAGTACAAATCGGGGTGATTCACAGTTCGTATAAGACGCCGGCAGAATGCCCGAGGCAGGCCAGAAAATCGGTACAGGTTGCTGAGATAGAGGTATTTGAGGAATATGCAGGTGGGTTAAAGGACATAGACGGATTTTCGCATATCGTCGTCCTCTATTGGCTGCATAAATCGCAAGGGCATTCGCTGCTTGTTGTGACGCCGTGGGACGCGAAACCGCATGGTTTTTTCACTACGAGGTCGCCCCGAAGACCGAATCCTATTGGGCTTTCTGTTGTGGAGTTGATTGAGAGAAAGGGTAATATACTGAGGGTTAAGGGTATAGATGCGTGTGATGGTACTCCATTGCTGGATATAAAGCCGTATGTGCCGGAATTTGACGAGAAGGAGATGCGGGAAGTGAAGATTGGGTGGCTGGAGGGGAAGGTGAGGAGATGAAATACTTATCTCCCGCTCTTTCCGCACAAACCGTCAGGACCGAGATAATGAACGAACAAAACCCCTTCGTGGAAATTTAGAGTGCATTCGCTAGTGCAGGGGTAGTTTCAATCGTCTCATTTAGTGCAGAATTTCTATTTTTCTGGTATTATAGGTGGATCTTTTTTGAAGAAAGTCATGAGATGCTGTCGAGACCTAATTTTGGGCATCTTGGGTAGGATATATCAGGAAAATCAGGTGATTAAGTATTTAGAAAGATGAAGTTTTTCTCTTTCAAGTGCCCATTCATATTCTCTCCTGACCCCTTTAGACTTCAATGTATCCCGACCGAGGAAAAATATCACGAAATCAGCCTCTTCTTGGATCGCATTTCTTATCGATACGTTGATGTCTGTACTATCAGGAGCTCGTAAGTTTTTATCCACGCGGATATATATTTGGGCATGTACGATGGATCTCTAGTACAAGGGCTTCA
>QENJ01000352.1 GCA_013374505.1 Candidatus Methanophagaceae archaeon | reverse complement strand
CCTACTTATATCACTAGAAAATTCGATTGTGCCCTATAACAGCATTTTCGCGGAGGAATAATTTAAAGAGCGGGTCCGGAGAGTTATTGGACCTCATACACTTGAACCTAAGGTTGTGCGAGCAGAAGAAGGACTTAAGAATGGTAAAAGTCCAATACTATTAAATTATTAAAAACCAATATTGTATTTGTGGAACACCAAATGACAAAACAAAGCTTCACAGCATTAATCGGAAATGATAAGGACTGCGTGTTTACTGGCACAGTTCCACCGTTAAATGGTTGTTATACCCAATAGCAAACCTTATATATTACTGGTTTGTATATTCACAAAAGTGGTGCTGTGGCATGTCAATGGACGTAGACGTGATAAAAACAGAGATGGCGATAGAATTGTAAAAAGAAGAGAAAATATCATTGAGCCGAGCAGCGGAAATTGCTGGCATGTCCACAGAAAGCTTCAAAAACATTTTAGAGCAGAGAGTGCATGACCCTTATTTATATGGCACACCAAGCGTGGAAAGGGGCGATGATAAAGAATGGGGCTTGACCGACTGCATTTCATTTATTGTTATGGGAGATCCTGGCTTAACCGATGCTTTAACGGCAGACGAGCATTTTGAACAGGCAGGATTCCGAGCACTGTTACGTGAAAATGTGTAAGTTATGTTCCCCCCCCTAAAATATGTAGGGGATAATGAAGAACATCATCAAAAAATAGATTCTAAATATTTCTTGGATGCGTAGATTTTAGATATTCGTTCATATTTCTAGTGTGTTTCAACATCCTTAATCTCGTCGGGGTTAAAACCCATTCCTCAGATAGCGTATTAACACAAAGCGCTTACGTATTATTACGCTTACAAGAATATAAAGATAAAGAGGAGGAAACGTAATACGTATTCCCCCCCTGTGTTATATCTTATATCCAGCCTACTCCACCTTCGGCACCTTAGCCAACGACTGCTTCACCAACTCCGCCGGATACTCGTAATCCACCAGTTTCCCTCTAAGGAAAACATCGTATGACCCCATGTCGAAATGCCCGTGACCGCTGTTATTAAAGAAAATCACTTCCTCTTTGCCCTCTTCCTTGCATCTCAACGCCTCATCTATTACCGCTTTCACTTCGTGTGCCGTCTCCGGTGCTATTATTATCCCTTCTGTCTCGGCAAATAATTTCGCCGCTTTGAATACCTCGGTTTGATGATATGCCACTGCATCTATCCAACCGTCCTTAACTAACTTACACAGTAAGGGTGCATCTCCGTGGTATCTCAACCCACCTGCGTGAATCGGTGGTGGGACAAACGTATGCCCTAACGTGAACATCTTCAACAGAGGTGTCATCTCTGCACAGTCACCGAAATCATATTGATACAGCCCTTTCGTCAGTGTTGGGCATGCCATCGGCTCACAGCCAACTACTTTTAAGTCTGGCTTATCGCCCCGTATCTTATCTGCTACGAATGGCGAACAAGAGCCAAAGAAATTACTACCGCCGCCTACACAACCGTAGATCACATCAGGATATTCATCTATCTGCTCAAATGCCGTCTTCGCCTCTAACCCTATTATTGATTGATGTAACATAACGTGATTTAGAACCGAACCCAATGCGTAATGCGTATCATCATGTGTCGCTGCATCCTCTACACCTTCAGAAATAGCAATACCTAAACTACCTGGTGTATCCGGGTCCTCAGCCAGGAGTTTCCTTCCAAATTCCGTGTTCGTGCTTGGGCTTCTGTACAACTCGGCATTCCACATCTCCATCATTACCTTTCTGTAGGGTTTACGGTCGTAACTTGCACCAACCATATATATCGTGCATTTCAATCCGAATAGCATAGTACCAAATGCAAGTGCGGAACCCCACTGACCTGCACCTGTTTCCGTGGCTATCCGTTCCGTACCCGCCTTCATATTATAATAGGCCTGTGCAATTGCCGTGTTTGGCTTGTGGCTGCCGGGCGGGCTAACGCCTTCCCATTTATAATAAATCTTCGCGGGCGTCTTCAATTTTTTCTCTAATCGGAGAGCCCTATATAACGGCGAGGGTCGCCACAGCCTGTAAATATCTCTTACCTCTTCTGGTATCGGTATCCATCGCTCTGTACTCATTTCCTGCTTTATCAATTCCATTGGGAAAATAGGCGCCAAATCCTCGGGCTTTAGTGGCTCCAAAGTCGCAGGATTTATCGGTGGGTCCAATGGAGACGGCAGGTCCGCCTGTATGTTGTACCATGCCTTCGGGATCTCTTCCTCGTCAAGCAATATCTTCGTTCTATCGTTCATATTCACAATCTCTCATTCACCTTATTTCTCATAAACGCTAATAACTGTATAAATATCCGCTGGTATAAAGAAAAAACGCAGTTGGTTAGCTATGCAACAAGAAAGAATAATTTTTGATAATCGGACGCAGAAGAACGCAGATAATTATGATTTTTAATATAAGGAATTGACGGAGGAGTTTATTAGAATCTTCTATCGAGTTTATAATAAACTGGGTTATGGTTTTCTGGAACAGGTTTATGAGAATGCAATGATGATATAAACCGAAAGTTAAACGTAAGGCATTTGATAATTTGAAATAGTTTTCTGCGTAAATCTGCGTAAATCTGCGTCCGGAATAGTCAGAACTTGTACTTCATATACAACAAGAATCAAACTATGTCGTTCAAATTGAGCATCCTGTTTAACTGTGGTAACGACA
>QENJ01000161.1 GCA_013374505.1 Candidatus Methanophagaceae archaeon | reverse complement strand
GGTGCCTGCGATGCACGAGACCATCTACAAGAGCCCGGTGCTGATAGAGAACCTCGCGAAGCTGAAAAAGCTGGGTGTCACCATCATAGGCCCTAGAATAGAGGAAGGACTTGCTAAGATCGTATCAACTGAGGCTATTGTTCTTACCGTTGAGCGTGTACTTTCGCCAAAGAAACTTCTTGGTCGACACATCCTCATTACCGGTGGCGCGACCAGCGAGCCGATAGACCCAATACGGATATTAACAAACCGAAGTTCTGGACGAACCGGGGTCGAACTAGCAAGAGCGGCCTACAAACAGGGTGCCGAAGTCGCGCTTGTACACAGCAGCGCACGGGATTTAACGGGGATAAAAGAGATACTGGTGGAAACCGCGCGCGAAATGATTGATGCCTGCATTAACGAACTACGTGCTGCTAAAAAGCATGGGAAAGGTTACGATGCACTTATATCCTCGGCTGCAATCGCAGATTTTACCTGTGAATCGTCAGACATGAAGATACCTTCGGGTGGCGAGCACCATCTGCGGCTCGTGCCTATACAAAAGCTGATAGAAGAAGTCCGAAAAGAATTCCCCGAGCTTACTATCGTGGGATTCAAGGCGGAGACGAACGTTTCCGAGCAGGAACTGATAAGAAGAGCGCGTGAAAAGCAACAGGCATACAACCTTGCAATGGTAGTTGCAAATGACGTTGGCGCGGGTGGTATAGGAACCGAAGATAACGAGGTGTTCATATCACGAGCGGGCGTGGAGGATATAAAGCATGTAAAAGGTGCGAAGAAGCTGATTGCCAATGCGATAGTTGAGGACTTGGCAAGCTTTCTTTAAGTACCACTTTCTTTCCAGAGGCTAAAACTACGAAGCGCTATCAAACAACTTAATCGCAGGTATCCAGTCTTTATAAACCCGGCCGTTAGTATCCGTGAATTTTGTGCTTGTGATTGTACCATATCCGTTCGTGAGTGTTGGTTTGTGTATTATCTGCGGATACGAACCCGTGCAAATGGTATAGTTGTAAGTTTCGGCTTTGTATAGCACGAACTCGCCAAACGAGATGTTGTGCCAGTCGCCGGTATAATGACCGTCCCCGTGTCCTTCTACGCCGTTCCACGTGGCATTCCAGAATTTGACGTATTCCGCGTGCCCTCCGGTCCCGGGGCATGGATAGGTATAAAGTTTTCGCACGGTTATTGTTTGGTCTAATGTAATAGTACCTTCATGCGTGCCGCAAACGCTGGGATACGGATTCCTGGGCTCTCCCGTATCAAATACGAGTGTTTGGTTTTCTTTTATGTGATAATTCTCAAAACGCTCCTTCAGAGGATAAAAATCGGTATTATCCTTGTCTATGATGTACGGGTTATCCCAGATACCATCACTACGGTTATCAAAATCGGTGTAGTCATCCCAGTAATTACCGGTATAATTACGGTACGTTTTACCGTTGTAGCTGTAAGTTACCTGCTCGGTTGAGTTCCAGATATTTACGGATTTATAGGAATGCACATTGGGCGTGTTGTTTAGGAAATTGTTGAGATATATTTGGTTGCCTTTTGATGGCCCTGAGGTGTAGATACCACGAGTTCCACTGTTCATAATCGTGTTCTTTACTATTATGTTCTCGTGTGATTTTGATAGATAAATACCCCGGTCCTGGTTCGAGTCCATAACGTTACTCCTGATTTCGTTATTGTTCGAGGAGCTTAAGGCGATACCTCGCTGGGTATTGTGTGTAACGTCATTATCGGTGATCGTGTTGCTGTTTGATCTCTCGTAAAGGTAGACACCACAATTGCCACTGTCCTGGACCACATTGGATGTAATCATGTTATCGCATGATTTTGATACCCAAATGCCATGGTCCTTGTTAGACGTGACAATGTTATCACGGATGTTATTCTCGCTTGAAGAACTTAAGGCGATACCTCGCTGGGTATTGTTTATGACCTCATTATCGGTGATCGTATTGCCGTTTGATTTATCGTATAGGTAGATGCCACAATTTCCTCCGTCCCGGACCACGTTGGATGTAATCAGGTTATCGCATGATTTTGATAGCCAAATGCCATGATCCTTGTTAGATGTGACAACGTTATCACGGATGTTATTCTCGCTCGAAGTACCTAAGCCTATACCGCGCAGGAGATTGTTTGTGGCGTCATTACCGGTAATCGTGTTGCTGTTTGATTGGTCGTAGAGGTAGATGCCATAGTTGCCACTGTTCTTGACCACGTTGGTTACAATCAGGTTCTCGCATGATTTCGATAGCTGAATCCCTGTGCGATTGCTATGGTCCACAACATTGTCACGGAGTACATTATTGTTCGCGGTGCTTAAGCATATTCCGTGCCCGTTCCGGCTGTTTGTGACGTCATTATCGGTAATCGTGTTGCTGTTTGATTGGTCGTAGAGGTAGATGCCATAACTTCCACTGTTCGTGATAACGTTGGTTGCAATCATGTTCTCGCATGATTTTGATAGCCAAATACCATGGTAATTGTTAGACTTGACATTGTTATCACGGATTTCATTGTTATTGCTCGCTTTGCTTACGGCTATACCGTACTGGTCATTGTTAGAGGCGTCATTATCGGTTACCGTGTTCTTGTTTGATTGATCGAAGAGGTAGATGCCGTAATACCCATTCTTATTCGCTAAGTTGTTTGTTAATACGTTCTCCTCGGATAACCTAATTGTAATGCCCTGATATTTGTTACTGTCCACAAC
>QENJ01000160.1 GCA_013374505.1 Candidatus Methanophagaceae archaeon | reverse complement strand
ATCTGTCATAGCATCAAGCATTTCCTCTGTCGGTGCGTTTCGTGTATGGTCATCAATAACTACTACTATTTTTGCTGCGTTTTTTGTGCTTACTATTTCGCTCAGCTTTTTTGTGCCGATAGGGTTTTTAAGTGCGAGTCTTAATATGTCATGTTTTGGGCTGGTAATTCTACCTTTGCTCTCAAGGTCTAAGAGTTTACCCTCAATATCTATGTCTATTAGTTGTGAGCCGTAAGGTATTTGTAGTTCTGTCATGGTGCTTGTGTATTGTTACTTTTAAGGTGTTTATAGAATATATGACTTTTGTGTGAAAATGAAAAAGATACAATTTGATGGTGCTGCAATACCAAATCCGGGAGAAATGGGTATAGGTGTGGTTTTAATTGAAGATAAAGATATTTTAATGGAAATCACGAAGAAGCTGCCCGATAAGGGAACAAATAATATTGCAGAATATACTGCACTTCTAATTGGGATTTCAGCAGCATTAGAATTAGGCTGGAAAGATGTATTAATCGAAGGAGATAGTAAATTAGTAATCAATCAGGTAAAAGGTGCATGGAAGATTAACAAGACGCATTTAAAAAGGCTCCATGCGCAGGTTGTAAAAGAATTGTCTAAATTTGATTCGTATGCTCTTAACTGGATTCCAAGGGAAAAGAATTTTGTTGCTGATAAGTTGGCATCCAATGCTTTTAAGTAGTGCAGTCCTAATTTTAAAGGAAGCGTCTTATCTGTTTGCACCTTCTAGTATCTTTTATGTGTTTGTGGGTATTGCTTTTGGCATCGGCACGAGCGTGTTAAGCGGGCTTTATCCTGCCTGGCGTGCTTCTAAGTTGAAACCGATAGAGGCGTTGAGGCATGAATGAAAACAAATATGTATTTACAACTCGTATAAGAAACTAAGAAAATTTTAAAACGAGGGTTATAATAAATAACCGAAGGGGATTAAGAATAATATTTGAGGGGGACAGTGAAGAGAAAGATGAATATAGGCACCATTGACAATAAAATAGTTGAACTGCTACAAAAAGAGGCTACACTATCGTATAGCGAGATAGCTGAGCGATTGGGTATTACCAAGACCGAAGTAGCGGAAAGGATTAGAAGACTTTCCGATGCCAGAACCAAGATTCTGATCGTGGATGACGAACTGGATACTTTGTTACCGCTGAAAAGGGCATTGGAAATGGAGGGTTACAATATCATCGAGGCTCAGGACGGTCTTGATGCACTGGAGAAGGTAAGAATCGAGATTCCCGACCTCGTGCTTCTCGACTTGATGCTACCCCGACTAAATGGATTCGAGGTCTGCCAGCGGCTGAAACAGGCGGAAGCTACGAGTTACATACCAATAATTATGCTTACCGCAAAAGGCGAGACTTCTGATAAGGTCGAAGGCATAGAAATCGGTGCCGATGACTATGTCACAAAACCGTTTGATCTGGCTGAATTGAAAGCACGGATAAAAGCGGTTCTGCGTAGAACAGCACCCTGACTGAAAAGATCTAAATCCGAATCCCTAAATCCGAAACAAATCGAAAAGATTTTTTTAAAAATAAAACAAATTGAGAATTGCAATTACGAATATGAAGATGAAAAGAGATAACAGATTGGTTATTCTGGTAATCTGCATCATCCTTATTTGTATTGTAACTTTTTTAGGTTTCAAGACACATGGAGAAGTGGAGGAACTCGTGCAACAGCAGTTCAATGAGCAGCAATTGTTGCTGGCGAGACAAGCGGCTTTAGGTATTGGTGAATTTGCAGATGAGCGTGTAACCATTATAGAAATACTTGCCAGGGATAGGTCTGAGGACTCAATTGACAATATAACGGGGTGTTTTAAGCCGATCTACGAGGAAACCAGTGGTTTTTATAGCATTGAGTTTATTGATACGAATGGTGTGGTAGTATATGGTTACCCGGAATATCGTGCTCCAATTGGATATAACGTGTATGCAGAGAATAGGAGCAGTGTATTTGGTTCGGTGAGGGACTTAAGGGAAACGGAAATTTCCAGTTCCACAGCACTGTTCGAGGGTGGTTTGGGCTCCTTCATCTGGGTTCCCGTATATGAAGGCGAAGAATTCCGGGGCGTCATCCTTGGCATTATACGAATGTCTACCATCACAGACCGATTTCTTACACCAATCATGCAGAACAGAACAGGATATGTGTACCTGATAGATCGTAATGGGAAATCGCTCTACGATGGTACAAGAAGAGAAGCAATCGGTAAAAACTACATCAAGATGCTTAAGGAGGTTAACACAAATGCGTCCTGGCTGGAAATACTCAACGAGCAGATTAACGGCTCTGAAGGGACTGCTGTTTACCTCAAAGAAGGCGATGAATCGAACTCGGAACAAATCGTGGCATATGCGCCCGTCCGATGGCGAGACAAAATATGGTCGGTTGGTATATCTGTACCAGCAAGCGAGGTTGACCATTTGATACGCTCGGTTTATGCGAAGCAAATGATCTTTTTAAGCACAGTCATCGCGATTATCCTGGGTGGAAGCTTTGGATTAATCCTGATGTTC